>CAYUBZ010000247.1:0-3935 GCA_964443205.1 uncultured Hyphomicrobium sp.
TTCCCACGCGTGCCGGCGCATCACCGGATCGGCGATCGCCTCCTGGATGCGGCCGCGCAAGGCCATGGCACGCGCTGCGACGCTGCCGAAGCGGGCCGGAAGCCAGGCCTCGATCTTGGACTTGATCTCGCGCGCCAGAATGGGCGCGGCACCGCCCGTGCCGATGGCCACCACAACGGGATCGCGGTCGACAATGGCCGGCATGATGAACGTGCTCTCGCGCGGCGCATCGACGACATTCACCGGAATGCCTTGCGCTCTTGCCGCAGCGGCGACCTGTGCGTCCGCCTGCGGATCGTCGCTGGCGGCGACAACCATGGCGGCGCCGTCGACGTCGGAGGCCTCAAAACGGCGGCGCTCGAGAACCAGCGCTGGCTCCCGTTTGAGCTGCGCAATGTCTTTCGTGATGTCCACGGCGACGACGCGGATGCGGGCGGAGGTCTTGGTTAGCAGCCGCAATTTCTGCAGCGCCTTCTCTCCGCCGCCGGCGATCAACACGTCGCGGCCGTCGAGATCGACGAATATGGGAAAGTACCGCAAGGCTGACCTCTCGTTGGGTGTCTGGACCAAGTAAAGGGACTGGCAAGACTGATGATACCGCTGATACGCGCCTTTGGGCGCGACCTGCCCTTCAGGCTGGTCTTATAGGGCTCGGAAGTAGAATTTTCTATTGCGGAGCCAGAGTTGCTTGCAAATAAGGATGGAATTTCCCGGCAATGCATAATTTGAGTACCATTTTCTGCTCCTCCGCGAGCCCTCTCATGGCCCACTTGATCCAATCCCGCCCGCGATGCCGGCTCGTTTACCGTCTGCCGTCGCGAGACGGTTTTTAGGCTGCCTCAAGTCTCGCTGCGCTGCACAGTATTCCGATTACGGAGATGTCCAACACTCGGGGATTGCATTGCGCGCCGCGAGATTTGCCGCCGGCAAATTTGCTAACTCGGAAAGTATCTCCAGCAGCGATCGCGAGCACGTTTCAATAACGCGCGAGACACGAGTTTGTGAGCCAGTGTTGACTTGCCGCTTGAAGCATAGTCGTGGTCTATAACGGCCACGGCGGTCCGGACTTGACTAACTTGTCCTGATCCGCAGACTGGAGCGGCACTTAAACAAAAAAGTGCCTGTTCCAGTGGGTGGACCCTCGGCGGGGCCATCCTGAATGGAAGGCAGCTTGCCGAATAGGAGGAATGCTATGAAGGTTTGGACCAAGCCCGCAGTTCGTGAGCAGGAAGTTGGCCTCGAGGTTACGTCTTACCTGCCGGCCGAGATCGACATCATCTAACGACTGTCGATCAGCTCACTAACTCTTGTGAGTTTCCGACGACGGCGGTCGAACCTCGACCGCCGTTGTCATTTCTGGCGTCGGCGCGCCCCCTAAGCTAGACGATTTTCATGATCATCAAGGTTCTGGGGTCTGCCGCAGGCGGCGGCTTTCCTCAATGGAACTGCAACTGCCGCAACTGCGTCGCCGTCCGCGCCGGCACCCCCGGCTTCAGAGCGCGCACCCAATCCTCGCTGGCGGTCAGCCGTGACGGGGAGAGCTGGGCACTGCTCAACGCCTCGCCCGACCTGCGCCAGCAGCTCGGCCAGACGCCGGAGCTGCACGCCAATCCCAAGCACGGTCTGCGCCACAGCCCGATCAAGGCCGCGGTCCTGACCAACGGCGACGTCGACCACGTCATCGGCCTGGTCAACCTGCGCGAAGCCCAACCCTTCTCGATCTACGGCACCGACCGGGTGCTCGACATCATCAAGTCCAACAGCGTCTTCCAGGTGCTGGCCGAGCCCCTCGTCCCCCGCATCACGCTGCCCCTCGATAAGGCCGTGCCGCTGAGCGGCGCCGGCGTCGACCTCGGGCTCACGGTCGAGGCGTTCGCAGTGCCGGGCAAGGTCGCCCTCTATCTGGAGGACGCCTCGGCGGGAGAGGACTTTGGAACGCAGGAGGGCGATACCATCGGCCTCAAGGTTAGCGATCCGGCAACCAAAAAGTCCTTCTTCTATATCCCCGGTTGCGCCACCATCGACGAGCCGCTGGCCCGGCGCCTGAAAGGCGCCTCCATCGTCTTCTTCGATGGGACCCTTTTTACCGACGACGAGATGATCGAGCAGGGCCTGCTTGGCAAGACCGGGGCCCGCATGGGACACATCAGCATGTCGGGGCCATCAGGCTCCATCGCTGCCTTCTCGAAACTAGAGGTCGGAAGGCTCATATATGTTCACATAAACAACTCGAATCCGGCTCTCGACGAGAACTCGGCAGCGCGCAAGGCGATCGATGGCGCCGGGTGGGAAGTCGGGTACGATGGATTGGAGGTGCGCCTATGAATGAGCCTGTCAGCCTGGAGCGTGTCACCACCGAGCGGAAGGCGGCGGAGCCCATGAGCATCGCCGATTTCGAGGCGGCCATCCGCGCCGTCGGCGCCGAGCGCTACCACGACAAGCACCCCTTCCATCACATGCTGCACGGCGGCAAGCTCGCCAAGCCGCAGGTGCAGGCCTGGGCGCTCAACCGCTACTGCTATCAGTCGGCGGTGCCCCGCAAGGATGCCGCCCTCGTCAGCCGCCTGCACGACCGCGGCTTGAGGCGCGAATGGGTGCATCGCATCCTCGACCACGACGGGTTCGGCGAGGAGGAAGGCGGCATCGAGCGGTGGCTGGTGCTGACCGACGGCTTGGGGCTCGACCGCGACTACGTCGTCTCCATGAAGGGCGCCCTGCCGGCCACCCGCTTCGCCGTCGAAGCCTACGTCAACTTCGTGCGCGAGCAGCCCATTACCGTCGCCATCGCCTCCTCGCTGACCGAGCTCTTTGCTCCCAAGATCCACAAGGAGCGCATCGCGGGCATGCTCGAGAACTACGATTTCATCGACGAAAAGGTGATGGCCTATTTCAGGCGCCGCCTCACGCAAGCGCCCCGGGATGCCGACTTCGCACTCCAGTATGTCTTGCAGAACGCCAAGACGCGCGAGGAGCAGGAAGCCTGCGTCGATGCCGTGCGCTTCAAGTGCAACGTGCTGTGGGTGCAGCTCGATGCGCTGCAGCATGCCTACGTCGAGGGCAATATTCCCCCCGGCGCCTTCCGTCCGGAGGCTTGACGATGACCGAAGCTGCGCCGCGCACACGCGCCATCATCGAAGGCGGGACGCGGCCCGTCATGCCGGCGTATATCAAGCTGCGTCACGACGAGGGTCGCGGACGCTGGCTGATCCTGGCGCCGGAGCGGATCTTCGAGCCCGACGATACGGCTGTCGAAGTGTTGAAGCTTTGTGATGGCCAGCGCACCGTCGCCGACATCGCAAACGTGCTCGCAAAAGAGTACAATGCGCCACAACAAGAGATCCTCAACGACATCGTCGCCATGCTGCAGGATCTCGCAGACAAGGGAGTAGTGAAGGCATGAACGAGAATGCCCCTACCCATGTGAAAAACGTCCCCGTGACGCTCGACGCCGGCGAGATGCGCACCGAGGCGAAGCAAGTCGACGAGGCGGCCGACGTCGCCTGCGCGCGCGCACCGATCGGGCTCTTAGCGGAGCTCACCCACAAGTGCCCGTTGCAGTGTCCCTACTGCTCCAACCCGCTCGAGCTGGAGCGCGCCAACACCGAGCTTTCGACCGAGGACTGGCAGCGCGTCATGCGCGAGGCGGCGGCCCTCGGCATCCTGCAGATCCATTTGTCCGGCGGCGAGCCCACTGCACGCCGCGACCTCGTCGACATCGTCAGGACCGCCGCGGAGTGCGGCCTTTACACCAACCTCATCACGGCCGCTGTCCTGCTCAAGCGCGAGCAGCTCGAGGCGCTGAAGGAAGCCGGCCTCGACCACGTGCAGATCTCCATCCAGGACGTCGATACGCGCGCCGAGAACGCCGACCGGATCGGCGGCTACAAGGGCGGCAGCGAAAAGAAGAAGATTGTCGCCGGCTGGGTGCGCGAGCT
>CAYUBZ010000248.1:0-3917 GCA_964443205.1 uncultured Hyphomicrobium sp.
GCCGGCCGCGCCTCGCATGGCGCCGGTCAGCACCGCTGCGGCAGCGGTGGCGGCCAAGAAGGCCGTTGCGATAGCAAAGCCGCGTTCCGGCGCGAACGACAACCGTTCCAAGCCGGCTGCAAGACTGGTCGCTCCCGAAACCGATGTGGAGCGCTTCTACAAGGAAAGGATAGAGACACAAGATGGATCGAGCTTGACTGCAACTTCGCTGTACGAGGACTACTGTGAATGGTGTGAGGAGCAACAGAGAGAGCCACTCGCACTCCCGACCTTCGGAAGGGAGTTCGGGGAGCTCGGTGTCCAAAAAGCAAAGGTAGCAGGCAGAGTGCGGTACATCGGCATTGCGCTGAGGTCCGCCAGCGAGCTCGAGGAGGATAAGAAGCTGCCGGCCTTAGGCTCCAAGGCCGCCTAGCAATAGGCTCGACGAAAGGCCGCGAAAGCGGCCTTTCTCATTTCACGGCTGAACTTTCGACGGGGGCGGCTTCGGCCGCCCTTTCTTTTTGGCCCGAATGGGCAGGCGTGCCGGCCTTGCCGGCGATCAGAAGCGCGAACGCAAAGTCGGCCGCGATCTCCTTCAGTTGCTCGTAACGGCCCGAGGCGCCGCCGTGGCCGGCTTCCATGTTGATCTTGAGCAAGATGAGGTTGTCGCTCGTGCTCTTGGCGCGCAGCCGCGCGATCCACTTTGCGGGCTCCCAGTAGGTGACGCGCGGATCGGTGAGACCGCCGTAGGCGAAGATGTGCGGATAGGGCTTGGCCGCCACATTCTCATAGGGGCTGTAGGCGCGGATGGTCTCGAAGTCCTCTTTGCTCACAATCGGATTGCCCCACTCGGGCCACTCGGGCGGCGTCAGCGGCAAATCCTTGTCGAGCATGGTGTTCAACACGTCGACAAAAGGCACGTCCGCGATGATGCCAAGGAAAAGGTCAGGCGCCATGTTGGCGACCACGCCCATCAGCATGCCGCCGGCCGAGCCGCCGTTGGCGACGATGCGTCCGCGCCGCGTGAGACCTTGCGCGACCAGGTATTCCCCTGCCGCGATGAAGTCCGTGAAGGTGTTGACCTTCTTGGCGAGCTTGCCGCCCGTGTACCAACGATAGCCCTTGTCCTTGCCGCCGCGGATGTGGGCAATGGCGTAGATGAAGCCTCGGTCGACCAGGGACAGGCGCGTCGTCGAGAAGGAGGCGGGGATGGAGATTCCATAAGCCCCGTAGCCGTAGAGGAAGAGCGGCGCCGATCCGTCGAGGGCTGTGTCCTTGCGATAGAGAATGGAGATGGGAACCGTCTCGCCGTCGGGTGCGGGGGCGTAGAGCCGGCGCGTGACATAGTCGTCAGGGTTGTGCCCGCTCGGCACCTCCTGGCGCTTGCGCAAGGTCCGGGTGCGCGCCTCCATGTCGTAGTCGTAGGTCTCGGCCGGCGTGGTCATGGAGGAATAGACGAAGCGCAGGGCCGTGGTGTCGAACTCGTAGCCGGACGACACACCGAGCGCGTAGGCCTCCTCGGGAAACGAGATCGTGTGCTCGGTGCCGTCGGCGAGCCGGCGGATGACGATGCGCGGCAAGCCCTCCTCGCGTTCGAGCCGCACCATGTGGCCGCGATATAGAATCGTATCGAGGATCAGGCAGCCGGGGCGGTGGGGGATCACCTCGCGCCAGTTCGCCATTCCGGGGGCAGCGACGGGGGTCTCGCAAATGCGGAAATCCTCCGCCCCTTCGGAGTTGGTCGTGATGATGAGCCGGTCCCCATGGTGCTCCACATCGTACTCGTGACCATATTTGCGCGGCTCCACGACGCGGGGCGCTTGTTGCGGTGCATCGGCGTCGATCAAATACAGCTCGCTCGTCTGATGCGTATGCGCATCGATGACGATGTATTTCGACGACTGCGTGCCCGACAGCGCCACGTAGAACCCGACGTCCCTTTCCTCGTAGACGAGCACGTCGGCTTCCACCGGCGTGCCGACGACGTGGCGGTAGACGAGGAGCGGGCGGTGATGCTCGTCGAGCCGCACGTAGAACAGCGTCTTGCTGTCGTTGGCCCAGACGAAGCTCCCGCGCGTGTCGGGAATGCAGTCGGCAAGGTCCTGGCCCGTGCCGAGATCGCGGATGCGGATGGTGTAGAGCTCCGACCCGCGGTCATCGCTTGCGTAGGCGAGCAGCTTGTGATCGGGGCTATGCTGGGCGCCGCCGATGTCCCAGTAGGGCTTGTCCTTGGCCTCGACATTGCCGTCGAGCAGCACGCTTTCTGAGCCTCCCGCGCGCGGACCACGGCACAGCAGCGGATACTGCCCTCCGGCGACGAAGCGCGACGAGTAGGCGAAAGGACCGTCGGGCGCCGGCACCGTGCTGTCGTCCTCCTTGAGGCGCCCTTTCATCTCGGTGAAGAGTGCGTCCTGCAACAGGCCCGTTTCGGACAGTTGCGCCTCGCTGAAGGCATTCTCGGCCTCGAGGTAGGCGCGGATCTCAGGGTCCAGCACTGCGGGGTCGCGCATGACCTCCTGCCAGTTGTCGGCCTTGAGCCAGGCGTAGTCGTCGACGAGCTCGACGCCGTGCCAATGCGCGATGCGCGGCGACCGCGCCGCGACCGGGGCCTTGACGAGAGCATGTCGATGAGCTGGGCCGTGCATTGGACACTCCACGCGGGCAAGAGTGGGACGGGAACGCTTTTGGCGCGTGCCCGGGGGGTCGTGCGGCGTCTCGGGGGCACCGCCCGTGCCAACACAATCGGGCACGAGCGAGGGCATCATGAGATTGCGGCCCGAAACTGTTGTCAACCGCAGGCATGTGCAACTTTACGTAGGCCAACATTGCGCAAGGAAGCGACCAATGATGGAGTGCGCCGTGCGCGTACATGGGGAGTGTCTGGCGCAGGTGGGGCAAGGAACGTCGGCGCAGATCAATATTGGTGGCCAAAAATCGGGGCATCGGGGCCGTCTGAGTATTCATGAACAGTTCTCAGGACTTACCAAGCCCGCGTTCGTCTATGGATTCATGGTCATTGGCACCATCAAGAAAGTGCCATACGACTTGGGGCGACCTTTTAATTAGGCATACTAAGTGTACATTTCTGTGTTGTTGTTGACTCTACTTTTGAACGGTGCGAAAGAAAGGCCCGCAACGGTATTAGCTATTGCGTTGATAGATGAGAGACACGGCCGTTCAAGTCGAAGCAAGCCGAGGTCTCACGGGCCTTTGCATTTGATTTGGCTCTGTGGTGCGGCGCCCCGCCATTGAAGCGTTCGTACCTGTCGAGGAGGGAAGCCGGAGTGGAAAACCCATCGCAGCCAGAGCTTGTGGAGCTGACCGCCAGGATTGTTTCGGCCTATGTCAGCAACAACGCCATCGTTGCCAGCGATCTGCCGCATCTGATCAGTGAAACGCACGCCGCTCTGAGCCGGGCCACTGGGAACGTGCTGCCGCTCGAGCGGGAAGAGCAGAAGCCCAAGGTGCCGGTGAAGAAATCCGTGATGCCCGACTACATCATTTGTCTGGAGGACGGAAAGAAGTTCAAGTCGTTGAAGCGGCACTTGCGCACCCACTACAATTTGTCGCCGGAGGAGTACCGGGAGAAGTGGGGCTTGCCGCACGACTATCCTATGGTCGCCCCCAATTATGCGCGCGCGCGCTCCGATCTTGCGAAGAAGATGGGTCTCGGAACCCGCCGCGAGAAATAGTCGCCCCGCCAAAGTTCTACCTTCGGTTTGCGAAAACGGGTGTCTTCGCGTCCCCCGTGTTGTTTGCGCGCGCCCGAGCAAAACGACAGCCCGCGCCGGGCTCCTGTCCCCTGCGAGAGGTCAGCGTGAAGAGGCGGTCGCCGGAACCGTGAGCAGGTAGGCGGCGGTCTCGGCGCGATAAGCGCGCAGCAGCTGCGCGTGGCGGGCAAGGTCATACGCCCAGTGCCCGCCAAGGCCGCGCTGGCG
>CAYUBZ010000249.1:0-3885 GCA_964443205.1 uncultured Hyphomicrobium sp.
GATGCCGGCCGCCATGCGCGCCAAGGTGCCGACCTCGAACTTCTTCCAGCAGCACGGGTATGAGCGCAACCCCGTGGCCATCCGCAACAACACGGTGGCCAAGCTCATGGCGGCAACCGACGCCAAGATGCAGAAGGAGGCCAAGCTAGCCGGCGCGCAGGAGCTGGCGGCGGCGTTCGACGGGCTGGGGCGCGGAGGCGAGTAGCGGGGACGCGTGAAGGCCAGAGGGAGCGGCGGACGTCCACCTGCCATCCCGCGAAACCTCGCCAAATGCGCATCATCAGCCAAGGGCCAGGAGCGGGCACTGGCATCTTCCCATAGCGTGAGTGAGGTGGAGTGCGAATCTCTTAGATCGCAACGTAGTCAGCGCTCACTCGTAGCGCAGGGCATCGATCGGATTGAGCCGGGCCGCCTTGCGCGCCGGCAGAAAGCCGAAGATCAGGCCGACGCTGGCCGAGGCTCCAATCGCGATCGCGATTGTTTCCGAACTGATGAGTACCGACCAGTCGGCAAGCTTTGCAACCACAAAGGTCAGGGCAATGCCGACGCCGAGGCCTATTGCTCCGCCGATCAAACAAAGCACCACCGATTCCGTGAGGAATTGCGTGAGGATATCGCGGCGGCGTGCGCCGACAGCCATGCGCAGACCAATCTCCCGCGTGCGCTCGGTAACCGAAACCAGCATGATGTTCATGATACCAATGCCGCCGACGATAAGCGATATTGCGGCCGTCGCCGCGAGCAGCCAAGCCAATGTCTGCTGCGCCGCGCGGCGCGCCTTCACAATCTCGGCAATGTTGCGCACCGAAAAATCGTCTTCCCGGCCAGGACCGATGCGGCGTCTTGCGCGCAGAAGTTCTGATATCTGCTGCTCCGCCTCGGCAAGCTGCTCGCTGTCTGCGACCTTGACGAGAATGGAACCGACCGGATTGGGTGTCGTGCCGCTCTCGCTCACCAATCGCGAGCGCGCAGTGGATATCGGCACGAAAGCAATGTCGTCCCGATCCCGCCACCCGCCGGACTGCCCACGCGTTTCCATGACGCCTATAACTTCGAACGGCACCCCACGAATCCGCACTTGTTCGCCGACCGCAGAGACAGCGCCAAAGAGCCTTTTGACGACCGAATTTCCCAACACAGCAAACTTTATGCCGCTGCGCACTTCGCTAGGCGTGAAGAACCGACCGTCTGCGACGTCCCAATCCTGAACTTCGGGAAATTCGGCGTGCACGCCTGTTACCGATGTCGTCCAGTTTTGGTTCCCGTACACGACTGGCGCCGTTGTCCTCAGCTCGCCGCTCGCCAGGGTGACACCCGGCACTTGCGTTTGGATCGCCTGCATATCGGCTTCCGAGAGCGGCTTTGCTGTTCCAGCCTCACTGCGGCGTCCCCGAAAGCGGCTGGAGCCGGGCGATAGGGTGAGCATGTTGGTGCCGAGTGCGCTGATCTGATCTTCGATCTCCTTGCGCGCACCACTGCCGATAGCAGTCATAACGATGACAGATGCCACACCGATGATGATGCCAAGCGTCGTCAAAATGCTGCGCATGGCATTGAGGCGGATAGCGATAATGGCGGTGCGAAGACAATTGAGGAGGGTCATCGAACATGAGCCTCGGTTTTTCGCGTATCCTTGACGAGCTTGCCGTCGCGGAAGCTGAGCTTTCGATGCGCGTATTCGGCGATTTCCTGTTCGTGGGTTACGAGGATTATCGTGAGGCCCTTGTTGTTGAGGGCCGTAAACAGATCCATGATTTCATATGACGTTTCGGTGTCGAGCGCGCCGGTTGGCTCGTCCGCGAGGATGATGCGGGGATCGGTCACAAGCGCGCGGGCAATGGCGACCCGCTGTTGCTGTCCTCCGGAAAGTTGCGACGGCGTATGCCCCAAACGCTCACCCAATCCAATCTCCTCCAATCGCGCACGCGAGGCTGAATTGGCGTCAATATCCTGCTTGGCACTGTAAGTGAGGGGCAGCTTGACATTCTCGAGCGCGGTGGTCCGTCTCAGCAAGTTGAACTGCTGAAACACAAAACCAATCTCTCGGTTCCGCAAGTTGGCTAGCTCGTCTGCGGACATTTCAGCGATGTTGACGCCGTCAATGAGCAGCTTGCCTGACGTCGGCGTGTCGAGCGCCCCGATGAGATTGAGGAGCGTCGATTTTCCCGAGCCCGACGGCCCCATGATCGCAACGAACTCGCCCTGGGCGATGTCGAGATTGACCTTGTCCAAGGCATTCAGCGACTGCTCGCCCATCACGTAGGTTTTGGTGAGATCCACGCAGGATATCAGCGGCGTCGCGGGTGGCAATGTCGGATGCTCGGCCACAGCGCTCACCGCTTTGGCGCTGCTCTGGCGCGCGTTACGACCCGATCCCCTTCCTTCAGGATGCCCCCAGCGATTTCGCTGTAGGCCTCGTCGGCAAGACCCAGACGTATCCGCCGCGGCACGAGCCCCTCTCCCTGCGGGAGCCAGACGACGGCGGGCCTGGTCGTATCGTGCCGCTCCTCTCGCCACGTCTCAAAGATTTTCGTTTGCTCCTCGGTCATGAGCCCACGAAGGATCCTGGAGAGGTTGCCTTCTTGTTGTCCGCCGGCCCTCCCAGAGCTCGCTGGACGCCCATCCCGTCGGCGCTGGCGGCCAGCTCCTTTGCTGGCGGGCTTGTTGGAGCGCGCTTGCTCTATGGTCTGGGCATCGATGCGCCGCGCGGCAAGCTCGTCCAGTCCTGCCCTCAACTTGGCTTTCTGCTCATCGGTGAGCTTCAAGAGCTCTGCAAGCTCCGCAAGGAAAGCCTCATTGCGCCCCCAGCGGGGTGCCGTCCCCGCCCCGGGCACGTCCTCAGGCGGGATAAATCGAACGGCAGCGTTGGGGACGCGCAGGGCGTCCTCTTTTCGCCCCGTGACGATCCGCGCCGTCGCCGTCATGCCGGGAAGGAGCTTCTCACGTGGATTGTCCGCACTGACGATCACCGTGTAGGTGACGACGTTGTTCTCAACCGTTCCGCCGATGCGTACCTGCGCGACTTGGCCGCGAAACGTGCGGTCCGGGTAAGAGTCCACTGTGAAAGAAACGGCATCTCCCTCCTCGATCCTGCCGATGTCCGCTTCATCGACCTGCGTCTCGATCTGGATTTTCGACAGATCGCGGGCAATCTGAAAGAGAATAGGAGCTTGCAGGCTTGCTGCGACGGTCGCGCCGGGGTCGATGTTGCGGGCGATGACGACCCCTTCAATAGGCGAGCGGATCTCGGTGTGCTCGAGATCGATTCGCGCTTGCTCTAGGTCCGACTGGCGCTGCGCCACGGACGCGTTTGCGTTCGCGAGCTGAGCGACAGCTACAGCCAAGTCTGCCTCGGCCGTAGCGAGAGCGGTCCTTGCCGCGTCTAGGATGGCTTGCGAAGCGGCGCCCCTTTCGGCCAGCTGCTCCTGGCGCGCCAGATTATCCTGCGCGTTCTTGACCAGCGCCTTGTTCTTCTGGATCGTCGCCTCTTGGACCTCGACGCTCGACGTGGCCATTGCCAAATTGGCTTCAGCGGATTTTACCTTGGCCTCGAACGTCTTCTTGTCGAGAGCTGCAAGCAGATCACCCGCTTTCACTCTGCTATTGAAATCGACCAACACCTCTGCGATTTGACCGGAGAGTTGCGAGCTCAAGTCCACCGTCGTCAGCGCTTGCACTGCACCGGTCGCCGACACGCTCTGCTCGATCAGCCCGCGATCGATGGGCGCTGTATCGAAAGCGTAGCGTGCGGAGTCTTCGCCCCAATAATAATACCAAGCTCCGGCGCCACCCACGCCGGCGATCGCGAATATCGCGAGCCAACCATAGATAGATCGGCTTGGAACTCCCCCTGCCATTTGAAATCTCTCTACGGTTCGAGACCCA
>CAYUBZ010000250.1:0-3885 GCA_964443205.1 uncultured Hyphomicrobium sp.
GTGTTGGCCTCGATGAGAGCGCCTGCGGAGGCATGGCCCAGTGCTACTGGCGCAAGGCCACCCTGATGAAGAATGGCAAGACGCGCAGAGCGCACTGTCGGATCAAGCGGTCAGCGACGAAGAACCCGCCGGCCTGATCGGTACCATTTGCGTCTGAGGTGAAAGGCGCGCGCCGGCTCACGCCATGCGCATGGACGTCAGCATCGTGCCGAAACCGAACGGCACGAGCATCGCCAGCATCATAAGATGCGCCGGCGGCCAAGACTGCTGTGCCACGGCGTGGCCGCCGTCGCTGCGATAGCTGGACATCACCCGTTGTACGGACACGGCCGCCGCATCGGCGGCATCCATGACGGCGACGTTCGCCTCCGCCGTGGGAAAGGCGACCGAGCGCGGCACGCCCGAAGCAATCAGCATGAAGGCCATCGGCCAAGCCGCGGGCGGGGCGGCGGCATAGGAAAACATATCGAGCCAGGCGGAGAACGCCGCATTGGCTCCGGCAAAGGGATCGACCATGGGCGCAGCCTGCCGCTGCGGCGTCGCCCAGGAAAATGGCATGAACGGCATCGGCGCCGGCTCAGGCCGCGGGGCTTGCATGAAGGGCATCATCGGCCAGCCCCATACCGTCGGCGGAGGTGCTGGCTCGGGGGCGGGAGGCGTGAAAGCGCCCGCCCAAAAGCTAAAGACCTGGTCAGCGAAGGCGGCATAAGCAGCGGTCGTCGCCGCCGTATAGCCGAAGGCGGCATCGGTGCAACCGCGCGTAAAGCGTTCCTGGAGCCGGGTGTCGAGCATGCCGCGTCGCCTTTCGCCCCTTGCAAAGGACGCCGGCGCGCAGACATTTCCATTGGCTGCCGGGCGTTGGGGTGCGCAAACCAAAGTCTAAACTGTCCGTTGCGCTGCAACAAGATGAATTACCAGGCTCTTCCTAAGAAAGACGTAAGCCGGCCGCAAAGGGTTTCCCGGCCCAACCGGGCCGTGGGGGCCCTTTGGCAAGCAGATACAGATCGAGGACCAGAGAAACGCGCTAGCTCGTCGCCTCGGCAACCTCATCTCCCGAAGGAGGCTCCGATTCGGCAGCCGGCTCCTCATCGGCGGCCGCTGTATCGCCGCGCCTGCCCCCGGCCCGGCGACCGGCCGCCATCCAGTAGGCGAAGCCCCCGAAGAAGCCCACGGTCAGGAAGGCGCGCAACGCATAGTCGTTGACGATGGATGGCTGGCCGGCAGCCTCGGCCAGAACCTCCGCCCCAAAGCCGCCAAGTGCAATCAAAATGCCGACGATCACATAGTAGATCCATGAGCGGACGCACAGCCACTCGGCGATGCCGATGGCGATCAGGGCGAACGGAAAGGCAAAGATCGCCGTATGGGTGGCCGCCAGCAGCGACAGCACGCCGGCGTCGCCCAACCGCTCGGGCCGCAAATCGGGCGGCAAGCTGGCGATGTCTGCGGGCGTGACGACAAAAGCAACCGTCGCCGCCCCGGCGACCAGACAGGCCACAATGAAACCGAAGACGATCCGCACCAACGAACTCAGCATGCCACGCCACTCCCCCACTCAGATACCGATTGAGCTTACAGGCCCTAAGCGCCCAATCTCAACGAAAAACCGAGCCTCTGACGAACGCCCCGGGCCTCAGGCGTTGCGCCCGGCGATCAGCCAGTAGATGAAGCCGCCCGCAAATCCGGCCGTGGCGAAGACCTGCCACACGATCTGTTCGGGGAGGACGACGCCGCCCGATTGCCCGACGCGCGCGAGCAGAGGGATGGCCGCCAGGGCCGCCCCGCCGCCTGCAACATAGTAAAGTGCCGAGCGGATGCGGGCGACCTCGCCGACAAAGACCACCAACAGCGCCGGTATGATCGTGAGGCCCGTCGTCAGGATGAGCCCCTGGTTCATCAAGTCCATCATGCCGGCGACGATGTCGTCCTGACGCGCTTGTTGGTGCAGCGCACCCGTTATGCGCTCCAAGCCCAAGGTGACGATCACGAAAAACGAGGCCGCCGCGCCCAGCAGGAGCGCCAGCGGGATGAGGATCATGCGGCCGACGGTCTTCCAGAACACGTTCGCCTCAGCCCCCGCCACCTTCGGCCGCGGCCCCGGTCGGGGGCACGCTGCGCTCGCTGGCTCTCAGTTTGACGCTTGCCGACCTGAGCTGCCCGCACGCCGCCTGAATGTCGCGGCCTCGCGGCGTCCGTACGGGGCTCGCATAGCCGGCTCTGTTCACCACCTCGGCGAAACGTTCGATCTGCTCCCAGTCCGAGCACTCGTACGGCGCCCCCGGCCACGGGTTGAAGGGAATGAGATTGATCTTCGCGGGGATGCCGGCGAGGAGCCGCACGAGCGCGCGCGCCTCGGGTAGGCTGTCGTTCACGCCCTTCAGCATCACGTACTCGAAGGTGATGCGTTTGGCGTTGGAGAGACCGGGGTAGTCGCGGCAGGCCTCAAGCAGCGCCGCGATCGGGTATTTGCGGTTGATGGGGACGAGCTCGTCGCGAAGGGCGTCATTGGTCGCGTGCAACGAGATGGCGAGCATGGTGCCGGCCTCCGCGCCCCAGCGGCCGATCTCCGGCACGATGCCCGAGGTGGACAGCGTGATGCGCCGCTTGGAGACGGAGAGGCCTTCGCCGTCGGCGGCGACGTCGATCGCTTGCTTGACGTTGTCGAAGTTATAGAGCGGCTCGCCCATGCCCATGAGCACGATATTGGTGATCTTGCGCTCACTATCGGGCAGCAGACATTTGTCCTGCGGCGTCGCGGACCCGGAATCTTTGCCCGCCTCCGGCAGGACCCAATCGCCGATGCGATCGCGGGCGAGTAGGATCTGCCCGACGATCTCCTGCGCGGTGAGATTGCGCACGAGCCGCTGCGTGCCCGTGTGGCAGAAGGTGCAATTGAGCGTGCAGCCGACCTGGCTGGAGATGCACAATGTGCCACGATCGGCCTCGGGAATGTACACCGTCTCGATCTCAGGCGCCTTCGCGTCGTTTGCCTGCCTGTCGAGCCGCAACAGCCACTTGCGCGTGCCGTCGATCGAGACCTGCTCGGTGACGATGTCGGGCCGCGCCAGCGAATAGTGCGCCTTGAGCGTCGCGCGCAGCTCCTTGGAGACATCGGTCATCGCGTCGAAGCTTGCCGCACCGCGCACATAGATCCAGCTCCAGAGCTGGCTGACGCGCATGCGCACCTGCTTCTCCGGCACGCCGATTTGCAGGAGCGCTAAGCGCAGGTCATCGCGGCTCACGCCGGCAAGGGACGGTTTCGGCGGCGAAATGACCTGGGAAACGGTCTGGGCCGAGGCGGGAGCCGGGCTGGGATCGATGACAAGGGCCATTCTTTTGAATTCTGAGCGAGGTGGTTTCGCCCTATCTAACGCGTCTGCCACGCGCCCGAAAGGCCGCAAATCCCCGCCGCCGGCATGTCGTCGGCGGACGGGGACTGCAAACAAGGGTCATTCCATTCGTTTTGGGACGTGCGGTTCGTCCTGTTTGGTGCCGATGGGCCTCAGCCTCAGTGGCCGCCTCAGGCGGCCGGGACCCAACGGCCCGCGACAAAGCCAAAGGCCACGGCATCAGGATGCCGTTTCGCGGACTGCAGCAGTTGCTCGGCCGCCTTTACGTCACCATCCTTGATGACGACGGACGCGCGGGCGGCGTCGACGCTATCGTGGTATCCGCTGAGCAGGATGACCCTTTTTCCACGGACCTCGATCTTGGGGCATGCCATGCGTCACCTCCTCGCAGGAGGGCAGCACTGCAGAAGGTGGATTTCAAAAGGGGGAGCTTTTTTCCGTCTGCCACTCCGGCAGACACCCGCTGCTAATGCCGTTCACCTACAACAATCACTATAGGTGACTTATGCGACACGTGAAATAACTTTCCGTTACA
>CAYUBZ010000251.1:0-3879 GCA_964443205.1 uncultured Hyphomicrobium sp.
TCGTCGACCTCGGCGAGGATGATCAGGATGCAGTCGGCGCCCCACGCGCGCGCCTCCGCCACCTGATAGGTGTCGAGCATGAAGTCCTTGCGCAACACGGGGAGCGATGTCGCGGCGCGCGCCGCCATCAGATACTCGGGCGCGCCCTGGAAGGAGGGCCCGTCGGTCAGCACCGAGAGACAGGCCGCACCACCCGCCTCGTAGGCCTTGGCAAGCGCGGGCGGATCGAAGTCGGCGCGGATGAGGCCCTTGGACGGGCTGGCCTTCTTGACCTCGGCGATGAGGGCGGGCTTGCCCGCGCAAAGCTTGGCCTCAATGGCACCGGCGAAGGGGCGCACGGGGCCAGCGCTGCGCGCGAGCTCGGCCAGCACGTGCAGCGGCAGCTGCGCCTTGGCGCGCTCAATTTCGTCGAGCTTGTAGCGCGTGATCTTCTCGAGGATGTCGGCCATGTGGGAAGGATACCGCTGCGGAGTGCCGCTTGCTACCGGCGGCTTGCGGCATGGTCAAGCGGGGGTGAGCACGCGCGTGGGCCTTGTGCGGGCTAGGTAACGCGCGAGGCGGTCGCCATGGCGACATGCTGCGGCATCAGCGGCGGCGGTTGCGGTTGCCGCCTGCCGTCGTCCGGCTCCAGGTTGAGCAGCAGCTCCAGGAAGTCTTGGACATTGGCAGCGTCGATGCCGCCACGCTCCAGAATGAGCGCGAGGCCGGCACGCAAGCCGGGATTGGCCTCCAGCTGGCGCGCAAAGTACCGGTGGAACAACGAGCACGGCACGACCTCGACGGTGCCGATCGCCATTTTGACGGTGGTTTGCAGAGCCGTCAGGTCGCCGTGCGCCGCTCCGTTGCCGTTCTGGCCGTCAGCAAACGCATGCAACGCCGTCTCTATTTTCAATAGCGCGTAGCGGGCCGCGAAGTACTCGGCGAGGATCTCATGGGTGAAATCGAGGGCGCCGACCTTGCGGCCGGGCCCGAAGAACGCAAACCGCACGAGCGTGGTGCGCAGCCTGCGCAGGACGCCGTTGTCGCCGTTTGCGCGCGTGCCGCCGAGGGCAATGAGATCGCGGGCGTCGTCGGCGGAAAAGCCTATTGTCCCCTCGCCTGCATGCGACAGACGGCGAATGCGATGCGCCAGCCCTCCGATGAGCTCGAACAGGAGCTCGGGCGCTTGCTCGTCGAGGAGGCGGCAGATTGCGGCCTGCAGCTCGCCGCGGCTTGGCACCGATTGGTTCAGCCGGCTCAACTCGTCCTCGAGCGCCTGCGCGAGCGCATCGACGTCGACGAAGTCCTGCCATTGGAAGACGCGCTTGCCGTGCTCGCGCCGGATCATGCTGTCGACGAGCAGCTCGAGCACGTCGAACTCGTCGCGCGGCGGGTCTCCGTTCTCGCAGAAGTGGGCCAGCAGGACCCGGCAATAGAACGGCAGCCGGGCCATCGCCGCCACCTCGCTCCAGCGTTCCAGCGAGGACACGAAGTGCTGGACCCGCGGGGAATCCATGGCGCCTTCGCGGCCGTCCTCCAGTTCGAGCCACGCCAGCTGCCGCCAGGCGTCGGCCGACCAGGGGCTGAGCTCGTAGATTTCGGCGGTGCCGGCGGCGAGCTGCCGCTCGACGAACTGGCGCACGGCGGGAGCGGAGTTCAGCAGCGAATCCCGCGAGCATATGACGAACTGCGCCTTGCTGCCCGGTGCGTTCAGCGTCTCCTCGACAAAGGAGAAGAAGTCGCTGCCGCCGGCATAGAATTCGTCGAGCCCATCGAACATCCAGACGGCGTGGCCGCTCCTGAGCAGCCATTTGGACTGCTCGGGCGTGGTCGGCTCGGCCATGTCGGTTTCGGCCACGGCGGCAAGAATGTCGTCGACGTAGCCGATCCGCTCGCCGCGCAGATGGTCCGGCAGGAACAGGATAGGCCGGGGCCGCCCGTTGCGTGCTTTCTTGGCGGCGCAGAAATCGTCGTAGAGGGCGGCGGCTAGCGCATTGAACCCTATTGTCTTTCCGCTTCCCGCCGCGCCGTCGATGATGCGCAGGCGGGTTTTCGGACTTGGATCGCGGATGGCTTTCGCCAGGTGCTCCACGAGATCGCTGCCGGAGCGGGTGCCGGCCTCCGTTGCGAGGCTTTCGCGAATGGAGAAGGGTTGTGCCACCCGGCGAATCTTGCCGGCGACCGCCAGCACGTTGCCCAGCACGGAGCGGGCGCGGCGCGCTTCGGCGCGCTCGATTTTGTAAGCGGAGTCAAAGAATTCGACCGGAACGCGGATGCCTCCGGATTCGCCCAGGATCCTTGTCGCCTCGCTCACGAAGTGCTGCGAGTATCCCAGCCGGCTCTTCACGAGGCAGTAGCCGATGGCGTCTGGGGTCTTGCGCATCTCGCTCTCGAAGTGGCTCAGGAGTGCCGATTCCGCGACCTCGCGCTGCGCGCGCTGGTGGAAGCTGAGCTCGATGGATGGCGGGTGGGCCTCGTCATCCAACCAGAGGAGAATGCGTTGTTTTGGTGTTTGCCGCGCGGGACCCTCGAACTCGAGGAACCCTGCTTTGGCTCGTGCGAGGCGGTAACCGCCCGCTTCGAGATAGGACTGCGCGTCTTGAGTGAGTGTGCGCATGGGGCCTTCGTAATTCGATACCGGCGCACCGATGTATCGGTTGCGTCGATAACGAAGCTCAGCGCCGCCCTCTGGTCGCTGTGTGTGTTGCCCGCTGCTACTTTTTTCCAATCATGCCAATGCGATCCAATTATGGCGTTTGTCAGCAAAAGTCGCTTTCCGACTGCATGTTCAGACGTCGGTGTGTCTTCAATCGAACACGGCTGCAGCGCGCCCGACCATTGCGACGATGGCAAGCCGCGCTGCTATACTGGCCGATCATCTCTCAGCTTTCTGGGTAAAACGGCTTGCGCGCCAAGACAAACACGACGAAGGCAAGCACGACGAAACGCCGTTCGGCCACCAAGCGGGCGGTCGCCAGAGCGGCGCCGCGTCTGCGTATCGCTATGGGAGAAGGTCTTATTCTCGGACCAGGTAAGGTCGATCTGCTCGAGGCGATCGAGCGCAAAGGGTCGATCTCGGCCGGTGCCCGCGAAATGGGCATGTCCTACCGGCGCGCCTGGCTGCTCGTCGATGCGCTCAACCACATGTTCTCCTCGCCGGTGGTCATTGCGGCGCCCGGCGGCGCGCGCGGGGGCGGGGCGCAGATCACCGAGTTCGGAAGGGCGATTGCGGCCGCCTACCGGCGCATCGAGAAGCGCACCAGCGTCGCCATCCACGAGGAGCTTGCGCCCTTCGGTCCCAAGATCAACCGCAGCTAGCTCAGCTCGCGTTGGTGACGGCGACGAGCCTATCGAGCGCCTGGGCCGCGGCGCCGGTGTCGATGGCGCGGGCCGCGCGCGCGACGCCGTCGGTGAGGCTCACAGCCTTGCCGCCGACGATCAGGGCGGCGGCGGCGTTCAACAGCACGATGTCGCGGAAGGGCCCCGGCTCGCCTGAGAGCACCTCGCGGATGGCGGCGGCGTTCACCTGGGCATCGCCGCCTTTGAGCTGATCGAGTGTGGCGCGCGGCAGTCCGGCGTCCTCCGGCGTCACTTCGAAGGCGCTGATCTTGTTGTCCTTCAGCTCGGCAACTTGCGTGGGCCCCGTGGTGGTGATCTCGTCGAGGCCGTCCGCGCCGTGCACCACCCAGGCATGCTCCGAGCCCAGCTGCTGCAGGGCTTCGGCGATCGGCACGGTCCACTGCGAGCTATAGACGCCGACAACCTGCCGCTTGACGCCGGCCGGATTGGCCAACGGCCCCAGGAGATTGAGTAGGGTGCGCACACCAAGCTCGGCGCGTGCCGGGGCCCAGCTCTTCATGGCGGGATGGTGCATCG
The DNA here is from genome assembly GCA_964443205.1 of uncultured Hyphomicrobium sp. Taxonomy (GTDB): domain Bacteria; phylum Pseudomonadota; class Alphaproteobacteria; order Rhizobiales; family Hyphomicrobiaceae; genus Hyphomicrobium_A. Next base: position 3,856 of record CAYUBZ010000251.1, read on the forward strand.
GCGCCCACATGAAGCCGACGCCGG
>CAYUBZ010000252.1:0-3868 GCA_964443205.1 uncultured Hyphomicrobium sp.
GCGTGAACGTATCGGCGCAGAAATAGCCGGCGCGGTCCTCGAGCGCGCGCGGGACACGGTCGGGGCGCCGGATCGGAAACACCTCCGGGTAGATGAGGGCCTTGGCATCGAGGCGCTGGCTCATGGCCTTGAGATAATTGACCAGCGCCGGCGTGTGCACCGCCGTCAGGTGCTCCTCGGCGAAGTGCCGGGTGGGGACGCGCTCGATGGGCAGCCCCTCCAGCCCCTTGAGGATGGCGGTCACGCGCACGGGTCGCTCGACGTATCCCTTCTCGCGCAGATGATGAATGGTGTGGCGCTCGGACACGACCATGTTGATCGGACGCAGGTACTTGCCTCTGGTCGGTGACGCGCGCTCCGGCTGCGCGGTCAGAGCTTCGAGCTTCATCGGCTGGTCGGCGAAGGAGCGCGCAATGCGTGCAACAAACGGGTCGTCGGACTCGAAAGCGTACTGCTCCACCAAGATGCGCCGCGCGACTCGGCGCGCGTCGCGTTGCGGCAGGTAGGGGCGCCGCCCCAGCGGATCATAGAGCAGCGTCGTCAGGTAGCCTTCGTTGCGCGGGTTCGGCTCCACGTCCCACAGCGTGTTCGTCACCTTGCGCACGTCGTAGCGGGCGTAGAAGCGCATGCGCTTGCGGTTTGTGGCCAACCGCGACGGATCCTTGAGCTTGGCCACCTCGGCGGGCGGCACGTCGAGAAAGAGCCCGCGGGCCCCGCGCGCCGCCAAAAGCTCTCGCAGCGCCTCGTAGAGCGCCACGCCGATGCCGCGCGCCGGCTTCCTGGGGTCGGAGGCGATGTACTGCAGGTAGCCGTAATTAAGATCGGAGAAGTAGTAGACGAAGGCCAGCCCGGTGATGCGGTCGCGCGCGTCGGTCGACAACAGGAAGATGGGATCGAAGCCGATCGTCTGCCGGTTGAGCAGCATGTGGGCGATGCGGTCGATGGCATCGGCCTCGTAGGGAAACGCCGCGCGGAACAGCTCGGACGCTTCCGCGAACCGGCGCCGGTCGACATCGGACGTCAGCTCGAACAGACGGCGGAAGCGGATCATGCGCGCAGCATAGCATTGGGGGTTTTCGAAAGGTTTTTGGACCAACTCAGCCCGGCGCCCATTGCATACCGCGGACAACAGGTACGCGCTGTTAGCGGTTGCCCGAGACGCAGCCTGGGTCCAGAGTTGTAGTAGCTCCTGGCCTCGGAATTGGCCAAGGGTATCCGCTAGTTAGCGAGGACAGAACCTAGTTAGCGAGGACGGAACCATGTGTGACTATTCGTTGGAAGCCTATCGTACCCGGCCCGCGCGGCAGGGCGAGCACTACACGACGCACCGGTTTCCGAGCGGCACGGTTGGGTTCGTTGCCCCCGGCGATACGGTGACGGCCATCTGCCTGGCCTACGACACGAAACTGGCCCTCGACGACATCCCGCAAACGGTGCAAGCGGCATTGGGCGTGCAGGCGAGCGAGCCCGTCACGTTCTGCCGGCTCGAGACCAGCCTGTTCCAGGACGGCGTGCGTTTTGCGAACGGGACAGAGACCAGCTTGCAGCGCTTGGGGACCGGCGTGAAAGCCTATGTCGTCGACGCGCTGCTGACGCCGCTGCGGCATCGCGAGACCGTATAACGCGCAAGGAGACGCCTCGCAAAGAGGCGAGAAGGCTGGCGCCGCCGAAACCTCCTCGGCGGCGCTTGCGCGTCGGCCCCCTTGTTCGTCAGGCGGTCTCGTCGCCCGCCTGCACGCGGGCGATCCAATCCTCCGTCGGGATGACACCGCCGGCCCGCTCGACTTGCTCGCGCTCGTTCTCGCGCAACACGTCTTGCACGGCGTCGACGCGCTTCCACTCGCATACGGGTGTGTCGGCATCCTCCTTAGGCACGTAGCGGGAGGTCGCTAGTTTTTGGTAGCGGTGGATGTAACGAGGGCAGTTCATCCACAGCTCCGAGACGGTGACGCGAACCACGAGCTCGGCCTCCTTGTAGCGGGCCAAGAGATCGGGGGCATCGGAGAGCACCGCGGTGCCCTGGGCACGCAGGCGGAACGGCCGCTCGAAATCTATGAAAAGGAAGCCCACCTTCGCGTTGGCGGCGATGTTGCCCATCGACAAATACATGCCGTTGCCGTCGTAGTTTGGGAACAGCAGCGTGTTGGCATCGGCAACTTTTACGAAGCCCGGATTGCCGCCCTTGTAGGAGACGGTTGGCTGGCCATGCTGGTTCACTGTCGAGAGGAAGAAGAAGTCGCGGCTCTCGATGAAGGCGCGCTCCTCATCGCCGATCTCGGTCTTGAGGGCGATCTGCTCTATGCGGTCCGCCATCGGCCGCGACTGGAATTGATCCTGCAGTGTTCGGTGCTCGTCGCCATACAGCCTGCTCATGCCGAATCTCTCCCTCGTATCGCTCTTGCTTTGTTGCGGTGCCCCTATGCCGTCTCCGAGGCCCGATCGCTTGAGCGTAGTCGCGACATTTGACGAGGATCAAGACAATTAGAGCCGCGATCTGCGATCTTAGGCGGCATGGGCAAGACACTGGTCGCATATTATTCCTGGTCGGGTCACACGCGGCAGATCGCCGAGGCGATCGCGGCCGAGCTCGATGCCGACGTCGAGCAGATCCGCGAGGTCAACAGCCGGTCGGGCTGGATTGCGTATTTTCGCTCCGCCTGGGAGGCCCTGCAGGGAAAGTCGGCGCCCATTGCGGACGTCAAGAATAGCGTGTCCGGCTATGACCTCGTCGTGCTCGGCACGCCGGTCTGGGCCGGACGGATGTCCTCGCCGCTGCGCACCTACATCTTGCAGGAGCGGGACAAGTTTGCGCGCATCGCGGTGTTCTGCAGCGAAGGGGGCGCCAACGGCGATCGGGCGAACGGCCAAGTGGCCGAGCTTTGCCGCAAGGTGCCCGTTGCGAGCCTGATCGTGACGGAGGGCGAGTTGGCCTCCGGCGCCTACCGCCAGAAGGTCGCAGAGTTCACAAAAGCTTTAGAATAAGCCCATCGATGACCGATGCATGGGGCAATGCGGCGTCTTCCGTTTGCCCCATTCCCGGCGTTATTGTGGCCCCGCACGACGGGAGAGAGAATGCGTTTCCTCAGACGTCGCTCCGCCCTGGGCTGTTTGGCGCTGCTCGCCTTTGCGATGCAGGCGGTGCTGGCGCTGGCGCTTACGCATGCCCACACCCATCGGCATGCAGGGTTCGCGGGCGGCCTAGAGACGCGGGCGATCACGTACGGGGCTTGCCGCACGAGCGCGCAGCGCCCCTGCCCTCTCCCCGTCCCCCACGATGATGATTCGAATTGCCCGATCTGCTGGTCGGTGAGCCTGGCGACCTCCGCCGTGCTGCAGCAGCCGCCGGTCATTGCCGTCCAGCCTCTCCAGATCGATGCGCCGCCGCCGGCTCGTGTCGTTGCGGTCGTATATGGCAATGAGACGGTTCACTTCCAGGCGCGCGCGCCTCCTCACCTGAGCGCCTAGCAGCCACGTCTCGGCGCGGCCCGTGCCGCGGACTGCTGCGGCGACACGTGTCCCAATCCACAACCTCATTCGCGCAAGCATCGGCCACCGGCGTGGCGCGGGCTTCGCGCAACCGACATCCGATCAGGAGATCGACATGCGCATCCACATTGCAACGGCTTTCGCCGCACTTGCGGTTTTCTCATTGGCCCCCGACGCGGCCCGCTCCGAGGAGGAGCACCGCGAGCTCGGGCCCCACGTGCACGGGCACGGAACACTCAACATCGCCGTCGAGGACAAACGCGTCTCGATGGAGCTGGAGGTGCCCGGCATGGACATCGTCGGCTTCGAGCACGCGGCGACGAGCGACGACCAGAAGGCCGCGCTGGAAAAGGCGAAGGCCGAGCTGGCCAAGCCGCTGGCC
>CAYUBZ010000253.1:0-3833 GCA_964443205.1 uncultured Hyphomicrobium sp.
TCACCGTCGTCCAGGGCGTCTTGGCGGTGTTGAAGATCGCGCGCGAAGCGGCGCCCAAGGGGCTCAGCATCAACGAGCTGTTCGACCAATCTAAGTTCGTCACCAGCGCGATCGAGGAGGTGGTGCAGGAGGGTCTCATCGCCGCCGGCCTGACCGCGCTGATGATCCTGTTGTTCCTCGGCTCCTGGCGCTCCACCCTCGTGGTGATGATCTCCATTCCGCTGGCGATCTTGAGCTCGATCATCGGGCTCTTCCTGACCGGCAACACGCTCAACACCATGACGCTGGGCGGGCTTGCGCTCGCCGTCGGCATTCTCGTCGACGATTCCACGGTGACGATCGAGAATACGCACCGCTTGCTGGAGGAGGAAGGCAAGCCGCTGCCCGAGGCGACGCTTTACGGCTCGGCCGGCATCGCCGTGCCGACTCTCGTCTCCACGCTGTCGATCTCTTGCGTGTTCGCCTCCGTGATCTTCCTGCAAGGCCCGCCCAAATACCTGTTTGCGCCGCTCGGCCTCGCCGTCGTGCTGGCGATGCTGGCCTCCTACGGCCTGTCGCGGACTCTGACACCGATCACCATCGGCCTCTTGCTGAAGAACGAATACTCGCACGAGGGCAAGCGCGGGAAGAAGGGGTTCTTTTCTCGGTTCAAAGAACGCTTCGAGGCGGGCTTTGAGCATATGCGCCAGGGTTATGTCCTGCTGCTCGCGGCCCTGCTGGAGCGCCGCTATATCCTGCCCATCGTCGCGGGTGCTCTCCTGGTGATGGGCGGCGTCCTCTACACGATGGTGGGACGCGACTTTTATCCTCTGGTCGATGGCGGGCAGATCAAGCTGCACGTACGCGCACCGGCGGGCATGCGCCTCGAGGAGACGTCAAAGGTTTTCGCCGCGGTCGAGGAAAAAATTCGCGAGATCATCCCCAAAGAAGACATCGCCTTGGTCGTCGATGACATCGGCGTGCCAGCATTCGCCTACAACCTCGCCTTCACCGATGGCTCGACGATCGCCACCAACGACGGCACCATTCTCATCTCGCTACAGGGCGAGCACGCGCCAACACAGGACTACATGAAGAGGCTGCGCGTGGCGCTGCCCGAAGCCTTCCCAAGCGTCATCTTCTACTTCCAGGCCGCCGACATGGTGACGCAGATCCTCAACTTCGGTCTGCCCGCGCAGATCGACGTGCGCACCGTCGGCCCCGACGTCAAGAACAACCTGCGTATCGCACGTGAGCTGCGCCGGCGCATGGCCGACGTTCCCGGTCTCGTTGACGTTCACATCCAGCAGGAGGTCGATGGACCGGCCTTCCTCACCGACATCGACCGTGCACGTGCCTTGCAGGTCGGGCTCAATGCGCAGCAGATCGCCTCCAACCTCAACGCGAGCCTGAGCTCATCGGAGCAGGTCGAGCCGAACTTCTGGACGGATCCAAAGTCGGGCATTCCCTACTATTTCGTGGTGCAGACGCCGCAGTATTGGGCGAGCTCGCTCAACGAGCTGAAGAACACGCCAATCTCGACCAGCATCACCGACAACAACAACTATGAGGACGCCCAGCCCGTCCCCGGCATGATCAGCAACATCGCGACCATCAAGCGCGAAAGCGTGCCCACCAACTCAAATCAGACCAACGTGCAGCCGGTCTACGAGGTCTATGCGGGTGTGCAGGGGCGCGATCTGGGCAGCGTGTCGGACGACATCTCCAAGATCGTTGCCGGGCTGCAGAAGGAGATGAAACCCGGAAACACTATCCAGGTTCTCGGCCAGATTCAGAGCATGGATGACGCCTTCACTGATCTCGCAATCGGGCTGTTGTTCGCCTCCGTGCTCGTCTATCTGCTGATGGTGGTCAACTACCAGAATTTCGGCGAGCCGTTTGTCGTCATCCTGGCGTTGCCGGCGACGTTGGTCGGCATCCTCACCATGCTGTTTATCACCGGCACGACGCTGTCGGTTCCCTCGCTCATGGGGGCGATCATGGCGGTCGGCGTCGCGTCGGCGAACTCTATTCTACTGGTGACGTTCGCGCGCGAGCAGCAGCTCGCGGGGCGCACGTCCTACCAGGCCGCAATCGACGCCGGCCACACGCGCATTCGGCCCGTGCTCATGACGGCCTGCGCGATGATCGTCGGCATGATCCCCATGGCGATCGGCGGGCCGGGCTCGGAGCAGAACGCCGTGCTCGCCCGCGCGGTCATCGGCGGGTTGCTGTTTGCGACACCGACGACGTTGCTTCTGGTTCCGTTCCTGTTTGCGGTCTTGCGCAAGGGCAACGACGGCAAACCGGATCACGGTGTATTCGAGGAGGAACCCGCATGAGTGCGGATGAGAAACTTCCCGACACGGACAAGCCCTGGCCGAGTGATCCGCAGCCGGGTGTCGACGTGAAGGTGCCGGCCGATACGAGCAAGTTCCGGCGCACAGGCCGTCTGCTTGGCTTCGGTGTCCTGACCGTGCTCGCCGTCGGTCTGGCCTATGGCGCCTATCGCTCCTATCAGAGCCACGAGGCGGTGATGGCGACTGCCCAGCAGCAGCGCAACTTCGTACCGTCTTTGCGCGTCGCCACGATCAAGCCCAGCGATGACGTGATCAATCTGACGCTGCCGGCCACGACGCTGGCCTACACCACCGCCAACATGTTCGCGCGCGTCTCCGGCTACATCTCCAAGCGCAACGTCGACATCGGAGATCGCGTGAAGAAGGGCGATCTCCTGGCCTATATCTCCGCGCCCGAGATCGAGTATCAACTCGCCCAGGCCGAGGCGACGCTGCTGCAAAACCAGGCGACCGTGCGCCAGCTACTGGCCAACATGGAGCTTGCGCGGGTGACGGACGTGCGCAACTCGCCGCTGGTCGAGCAGGGTTACGTGAGTGCATTGAATGGCGACACCTATCGGCTGAACCTCAAGTCGGAGGAGGAGCAGGTACAGGCGGCGCAGGCCACCGTGGCGGCACAGGCGGCACAGGTGGAGGTCTCGCGTCAGCAGAAAGAGTATCAGAGCGTCGTTGCGCCGTTCGATGGCGTCATCACGCAGCGCAACGTCGACGTCGGCGATCTCATGCAGGGCGACGCGACCAGCGGCACCTTCATGTTCACGGTGATGCAGCGCGACGTGATCCGCACGCAGGTCTACGTGCCGCAGGACCAGGCGTTCGGGATTAGCCCGGGCGTGAAGGTCGTGGTGCGGGTGCCGCAGATGCCGGATCGCACCTTCCCGGGTACGGTCACGCGCATCGCCGACGCTCTCGCGCCCGGCACGCGCACGCTTCTCAGCGAGATCGACATCCCCAATCCGGAGGGCGAGCTGCAGCCGGGCACCTACGTCACCGTCGAACTCCATATCCCGCGCAAGACGCCGTCGTTGCTGGTGCCGGCGCAAGGGATCATCTTCAACGCGAACGGCATGCAGGTCGCCGTCGTCAAGGACGGGAAGGCCAACATCCAGAAGGTCAACGTGACGCGCGATCTCGGCACCGCCATCGAGGTGGACCACGGCGTTGCACCCGGCGATCAGGTGATCCTGGATCCGCCCGTCAATCTGCACAACGGGCAGAAGGTGAGCATCCGCAAGGAGCCGGAGAAGCCGCCGGTGCCTGCTAGTAAGCCTGCGGCGCAATAAACGGCTGCACTGCCCGTCACAAACACGGCGGCATCTCGGGGTCGAGCGGCCCGCGAAACACGTCGCGCACGGTCACGCATGTTCGCCAGTGCCGCAGCTGCTCGTAAGCCGGCAGCCACGATGTGTCCCATCCGCCGCCAAGCGCCTGGATCAGGTTGACGCTGGCGAGGAAGCGGTTCTGCCGAACGGTGAGAGCGTTGATCTCGTTGGA
>CAYUBZ010000254.1:0-3816 GCA_964443205.1 uncultured Hyphomicrobium sp.
GAATGACCTACGACGACAACAATATCTTCGCCAAAATCCTGCGCGGCGAGATCCCCTCGCACAAAGTCTATGAGGACGCCGACACGCTCGTCTTCATGGATGCCATGCCGCAGGCGCCGGGCCACACCCTCATCGTGCCCAAGGCGCCGTCGCGCAACCTGCTCGACGCCGATCCGCAAGTGCTGGCGCGCATGGGGCCCGTCGTGCAGCGCATCGCGCGCGCGGTGAAGACGGCGTTTGACGCCGACGGCGTGACGGTGGTGCAGTTCAACGAGCCGGCGAGCGGGCAGACGGTGTTCCATCTCCACTACCACATCATTCCCCGCCACGAGGGCGTGCCCCTGATGCCGCACAGCCGCGAGATGGAGAAACCCGAGGTGCTGGCGGCGCACGCCGACAAGCTGCGCAAAGTGTTGGAAGCCTAACTGGTGTCTGACCCTCCGGGTCTGACACCGTTACGATATGACCGGGTCGGGTGTCAGACCCAAAGGGTCAGACACCCAATGGTTTGATCATGGCCAAAATTCTCGTCATCGGCGCCAGCCGCGGCATCGGGCTCGCCACCGTCAAAGCCTTGCTCGCCAAGGGCCACGACGTGCGCGCGCTGGCGCGCTCTGCACGCGCAATCGCCATCGACGATCCCCGCCTTGAGAAGATCGACGGCGACGCCCGCGACAAGGCTGCCGTCGTACGCGCACTCGACGGCATCGACGCCGTCGTGCAGAGCCTCGGCGTCGACTTCGGACCGCAGGCCGTCCTCACGGGCACGAGGCTCTTTTCGGACGCGTCGCGCGCGCTCGTCGACGCCATGCGCGCCGTCGGCGTCAAACGGCTGGTCGCCATCACCGGCCTCGGCGCCGGCGACAGCCGCGGCCACGGCGGCCTTCTCTACGATGCGCTGCTCTTCCCGCTGATCTTGAAGCGCGTCTACGACGACAAGGACGTCGCCGAGCAGATCGTCAAGGCCAGCGGCCTCGACTGGACCATCGTGCGGCCCGGCATTCTGACCAGCGGGGCGGCGACCGGGCGCTATCAGGTGCTCACCGACCCCGCGTCCTGGCGCGCCGGCTCCATTGCGCGCGCCGACGTCGCCGATTTCCTGGCCAAAGAGGTGACGGAAGCCGCCTACGTGGGAAAGACGCCGGTCCTGATCGGGTGACGGTGTCAGACCCGGAGGGCCTGACACCTCACAATTACAGCCGATCGAGGAACGGCACCGGGTCGACCGGCTTGGAGCCCTGGCGCAGCTCGAAGTGCACCTGCGGCTGATCGACGGAGCCGGTGCGTCCGGCCTTGGCGATCACCTGGCCGCGCTGCACCTTGTCGCCGCGCTTCACCAACAGCTGCTCGTTGTGCGCGTACGCCGTCACCCAGCCGTTGTCATGGCGTACGAGAATGAGGTTCCCGTAGCCTTTGAGCTCGGAGCCGGCGTAGGCGACGCTTCCGGCCTCGGCGGCGTGCACCGCCGTTCCCTGCGGCACCGCCAGGTTGATGCCGTCGTTGTGGGTGCCGTCGTTGCGCTGCCCGAAGCCGGTGATGATCCTGCCATGCACGGGCCAGCGCAGCTTGTCGGTCGCGGACGCCGAGCGCGGCGGCGGGTTGATCGTGCCGGTGGACACATCGTCGGTGCGCGCGGCAACCTGCGTCTCGCGACGGTTGATGACGGTCGGCTGATGCGTCGACCGGATCACTTGCGGCGCATTCGCGACTTGGGCGGGCGGCTCGGCAATCGGCGCGACATGCGTGCTGCCCGGAACCCTGAGCACGGTCCCGACGCGAACGCTGCGCGGATCGGTGATGCCGTTGGCCCGCTGCAGCTCTGTGAGGGGAACGCCGTACGATCTGGAGATCCCGTAGAGCGAGTCGCCGGACCGCATCGTGTAGGATCCGTCAAATCTGCTGCTCGACGGCGGCGGCACGCTGACGTGAGTCTGCGCCGCAGCCATCTGCCGCGGTTGCGGCCGCGGCTGCGCGGAATAGCCTTCGGGCAGATAGATCTTCTGACCGGGGTGCAGATTGGGATTGTTGAGGCCGTTGACCTCCATCAGCTCCGCGACCGAGACGTGGTGGCGGCGCGACAGGCCATAGAGCGTGTCGCCGGGACGGATCTCGACGCTCTCTCCGGGCCGCAGGGGCGGCGCGGCCTGCCGATGCGATTGCGCGGCGCGGCGGCGGTCGTCGGCATAGTTGTAGGTCGGCGGCGGCGAGGCATCCGGCAAATCCGCCACCTTGACGCCGTTCTCGCTGTAGGAGCGCGGGGCGACGTAGCCGCCCCGGTCATAGCCACCGGAGGCGGAAGAATTTCGCTCGTTGCCGAGATAGCTCGGAGCCCGGTCCGCGGACGCCGTCTTCTGCAGCGAGGACGTCTGGTCCTTCTTGTCGTCGGTGAGGCTGAAACCGGGGAAGTCGAACCGGGTGATCTCGGCGCTGCATCCGCCGGCGAATGCTGCGATGAGGATGGCGGCGCCCTGTGGCGCGACGCGCGCAAGCGGGCTACCGCTGCGATGGGAATGCATAAAACGCATCATGATACGCCCCTTTACTGCCAACCTTTGATTAACCGTTAAGGAGTTAACGGTCTCTTAACAGGCGGCAGAATTGCACTGGCTTGACCTCTTCCCCGGGGCCGAGCCGGCGGGCGCCGGACTCTGATGTGATCGGCATGACGATTACGCAGCGAATGTGCCGTGATGACGGCCTCGGCGCGACGAGAACGGGGCGGTCCGGTGGCGGCTCAGGCCTGCTTGGCGCTCTTGCCGGAGGACGCCGGGGCAAACGCCCTTTGCAGCGCCCGGCATGTCGCCTCGTGCGTGAGGTTGAGGCATAAGGGCGTCACCGAGATGCGCCCCTGCTCGATGGCGGCGAGATCGCTGCCGGCCACGAACGTCGACGGCGGGCGCTCGAAGCCGAACCAGAAATAGGGCGTGCCCCAGGGGTCGTTGCGCTTGTCGATGTGCAACAGCGCCTGATCGCGGCAGCCCTGCTTGGTCACGTCGATGCCGGTCACGTCGCCCGGCGCGCACGGCGGGTAGTTGACGTTGAGGACGACGTCGGCGGGCCAGCCGGTCTCCAAGAGACGCTCGACCAGGGCGGGACCGTGCTCGAGCGGCGTCTCCCAGTGGATCCGGCCCTCCTCCACCGAGCCGCCGACCTGGCTCATGGCGATCGAGCGGATGCCGAGCAGCGTGCCTTCGACGGCGGCGGCGATGGTGCCCGAGTAGGTGACGTCCTCGGCCAGGTTGGAGCCGTGGTTGACGCCCGACAGGATCAGGTCGGGCGGGCTCTCGAGCAGGAAGTGGCGCACGGCCATCATCACGCAGTCGGTGGGCGTGCCGCGGATGACGAAGGTGCGCTCGTCCGTCTGCCGGCAGCGCAACGGCTCGTGCAGGGTCATGGAGTGGGAGGCGCCCGACTGGTTCCATTCGGGCGCCATGACCCACACGTCGGAGGAGAGCTCCTGCGCGATGCGGCGCAGGACCTGCAGGCCCTCGGCCGCGATGCCGTCGTCGTTGGTGACCAGGATGCGCATGTCCGCTGTCAGCTTGCCTTCTCGATCTTGGTGAGGCCGCCCATGTAGGGCTGCAAAACTTCAGGAATTGTGACCGAGCCGTCGGCCTGCTGATAGTTCTCGAGCACCGCGATCAGCGTGCGCCCGACCGCGAGGCCGGAGCCGTTGAGCGTGTGCACGAAGCGCAGCTCCTTCGATCCCTTGGGGCGGTAGCGCGCGTTCATGCGCCGCGCCTGGAAGTCGCCGCACACCGAGCACGACGAGATCTCGCGGTAGGTGTCCTCGCCCGGCAGCCACACCTCGATGTC
>CAYUBZ010000255.1:0-3808 GCA_964443205.1 uncultured Hyphomicrobium sp.
CTAGCCCTTCACGTCGAGCAACTCGACGTCGAACATCAGCGTGGCGTTCGGCGGGATGCTGCCGCCGGCGCCGCGACTGCCGTAGCCGAGAATGGGCGGGATGATGAGCGTGCGCTTGCCGCCGACCTTCATCGAGGCAACGCCGTCGTCCCAGCCTTGGATGACCTCGCCCTTGCCGAGCTTGAACATGAACGGATAGCCGCGGTCGAGCGAGCTGTCGAACTTCTTGCCCTTGACGCCGTTCTCATAAAGCCAGCCGGTGTAGTCCACGACGACCGTCTGACCCTTTTTGGGCTGGGCGCCGGTGCCGACCTTCGTGTCGATCATCTTGAGTCCCAGGGGCGTGGTCGTGGTCTCCCCGGCGGCTTGGGCGGTAGCCGTGGCGGGGAGGGCGGCTGCGAACGCGCCGCCGAGCGCGAGAACGAGGGCAAGCGCCAGCACGGCACCTGCACGTGGGAAAGCTGGCATACAACTCCTCCTGTCTTGCTTGGGCGAGAGTCGGCGGCCTCAATAGCCCAGACGCGATGCACGCGCATCCCTTATCCTCGCCTGGGGCGACGCGGATGCCCGGCGCGCTCGCGCCAAATCGCGCCGTCTGCAACGTGAGAAATGGTTAACAGAAAACGCAGCAACGCTTTGTGCTGCAATCATAATCAAGAACCTTAGTCCCGCCATTTTCCCCGCCCTCTATCGCCCCTAGGCATACGGGATGGGACTGGGTGACAGCGCTCAGGAATGCATGGGTCTCGCGTCGACATGCGGCACATCCCCGACGCTCTCGAACGCGGACTTTCGCGCGAGGCGACCGACCCACCCCTAGCAAGGTCGGTTGCGGCGGAAGCGAACCGGATGATTTGCAGGTGAGCAATACTGAGAAGGGCCCCCCACATGTCCACTGAACCCACGTCCCACAACGGTAGTGAAGCGCACGACGAGCAGCCCAAGGCCGTTGCTCCGGCGAGCCACCAGAAATTCCCCATCGATTGGGGCGACCTCGTTGGCTTCCGGCGGCGCGCGCCGGCAAAACCCGCACAGACAGCACAACACGAGGGCGCAAACGGAAACGGGCTCGTCGTCTCCGAAGGCCCCAATGGCGATGGGATCGTCGTCGTCGGCAAAGGCGCCAGCATCGTCGGCGAGATCACCAATTGCACGCAGGTGGAGATTGCGGGCGCTCTCGAGGGCAAGGTCGTTGCCGAGGCCGTGATCGTGCGGGCCGGCGGCTGCCTCAAGGGGCACGTGTGCTCGGAGCGCGCCGAGGTGCACGGAACGTTGGAGGGACAGGTTCAGGTCGAGGATCATCTCGACATCCGGTCCACGGGCCAGGTCAGCGGCGAGCTTGCCTACGGCAAGCTGTCGGTCGCGTCGGGGGGTCGTCTTGCGGGAACCATCCAAATCGTTTCCGAGCCCGAGCAGTACGAAGCCGTCCCGCAAGCGGACGTTGCGCCTTATTCCCGGACCATAGCCTTCGCCGACGACTCCAGCGTGAATTGAGACTCCTGGCGGTCGATCGCCGTCACCATTGCCGCACGCGGTCAGCGTCTGCACAGGCCTCCTCGGCCGGCGGACGCTGATACGTCTTAGCGTCCCAACCGGTCCGTCTTGCGCGCGGTCGACGCACCAACGGCAAGCGGCGGGAGCAACCAGGTTGCTCCCGCCTAATCAGTGACCGTCGATCCGGTTTATTCCGTCTCGATGGCGGGAAGGTTCTTGGCCTCCGCCTCGGTGAGCGTCAGCGTGACGCCGTCATCCTTCGCCTCCTTGATCTGGTCGGGGGCGATGCGGACGCGAGTCTCACCGAAGCCGAGGAAGCCACCAATGTCGGCCTGCAGCTCGCTGACCTTATTGTCGGAGTCGCGCTGCAGTGCAGCGATCTCGCCGAGTTTCTTGCCCTCGCTGCTGTAGACCGGCCGGCCGATCCACTCCTTTGCCATTTCCTCGGTCACGATGAGGGTCGCGCCGCCAGCGGGTTGGGCAGTGGTGTCGGCGCTCTTTTGCGTATCGGTGGACGTCTGGCTATCGGTCGCCTTCATGGGCGGAACCGCTTCGCCGACCCGGTTCGTCGGCGCCAGCTCTTTTGCTCCTTCTGGAGCTTTCATGGTCGGCGTCGCCGCGTCCATGCGGTTCTCCGGCGGATGGGCCGCATTGGCATCCGGCTTCGCCGCCGGCTCCTGCGCGTATGCGAAGCCGCTTGCTGCACAGGCCAGGATTAGCGAGATTATGATGCGTCTCATGGTTCTTCTCCTTGCGAACGCCTCTTGTGCTCGCCGGGAACGTTCCGCATCGATCAAAGTTCCTAGCGGGGTCACTAAAAATTTGCCGCGTGAGGACGCAAGACCCGCGTCTTTGCCACAAAGGAGAGCGTCGTGACCCAGATCATCAATCAGGTCGTGCAGTTCCTGCAGCAGGGCGTCGCCGCCATATTCAGGTTTCTGCAGCTGGTCTGGGTTTGGTCGTTCGGTGAGATCGTCGCCATCTTTCAATCGGACTGGCAGGCTCTGCCGGTCTGGAAGATCGTGGTGCTGGTGGTGGTGCTGGTCGCCGTCGTCTACATGCTCTACAAGGCGGCCGTGCAGGTGTGGGAGGCGGCCGTGAGCGTCTTCAAGGCGTTCGTCTCGCTTCTGAGCGCCTTCGTCCTGGTGCTGCCCTACATCGTGATCGCCGGTCTCATCGCCTTCGCGGGCGGCTGGCTCATCCGCACGGTGAATTTCTGAAGTTTCCCGGCCACATTGACCCGATAATCGTCGCCTGCGGGCAAGCGCCGCGCCCAAGCCCGGCCAACTCTCCCCTCGCGGTGCTATGATTCCAGCGACAGGTGCATTCGGCCGTTACGACGCAGGATATCGGGGGAACTCGTCCCATTATGAGGATCAAAACCTCAGCAGCGGGCTGTGCCGGCTTTTGCATGGCCGCTGTCGCACTGGCGGCCTTCTCGGCCGGCGCGCAGGCAGAGCCGTTGCGCGCACGGGCCTGCGGCGGCGTCGACTACAACGCCATGATCCTAAAGATCATCAGAAGCCTGCCCACGGGCGGCGGCTATAGCCTGGGAGCGGACTTCGTGTTCCCGACCGTGACGGCGCACAACATCGGGCGCGGCCACTGGGAGCTGCGCGTCTATGACGGATTTCCGTCGCATTGCACCAGCGCGGCGTACGCGCTCTATAGCCGCCTGGTGGCGACGCTGCACAACGGCGGACGCATCCATCTGAGCCCCGATCAGCTCAAGTCTCTCGAGGTCAAGAGGCGGATGCCGGACGGGACCGCGCGGGTGGACGGCCAGGGCCCGTATGCGATCTTCAATGCCAACGGCGCCGGCGTCGCGGCCTTTCTGAAGCACACGGGCACCGGATTCAGTTTCCGCGACGACAAGCTCAGCTACGCGCGGCCCGGCGATTTCCTGAAGCTGTTCTGGAACGCGAACGTGGGCGCGTCCGAGCAGGGCCATCAGGTCGTATTCACGGGCCGCAGAGAGATGGCGGGCCGCGACATGATCTGCTTCTGGGGCAGCCAGCGGCAGAACCGCAAGCGGCGCGACGGCCACACGGAAGCGCTCTACTTCCCCGCTTCTAAGGGCGGTGAGGTCAAGGACGGATACGGCGAGGTGTGCCGGCCGCGCTCAGACATCAAGGCGATGATCTTCTCGCGCGTCACCTGCATGGAGCATCTGGCCGCGGGTCTCGACGCGATGGCGGCAAAGGCCGCGGCCCGAGGGGGCAAGCCGGATCTGTTCGTGGATGAGTATCTGTTCTCGATCCGCACCCAGTCGTCCGATCAGGCGACGCTCGATCGCATGTACGATATCCAGACA
>CAYUBZ010000256.1:0-3803 GCA_964443205.1 uncultured Hyphomicrobium sp.
CGGCGCTTGGACTCTGCGTCGGCCTTGCGCTTCTCCTCGGCCGCGGCCTCGGCCTTGGCTTTGGCCTTGCGTTCCGCGGCCGCATCCTTGGCGGAGTCCTCGGCTTTGAATTTTGCGCCGTCGACAGCGGGTGCCGGCTGCGGCGCCGTCCCGGTCTGTGTCTTGACCTCGCTCTCCGGCTCTTGCGCCGCCACCTCGGAGGGTTGCGTCTCCGGCGCCCCCGTCAGCTTCTTGACAATTTCGTTGCGGTACGAACGGTTGGCCCGCGCCAGCCACTCGCGCACGTTCTCTGTCAGCGAGGTCCAGCCCAGACGCGGCTCGAGTTGCGGCAGTTCTCCGCCGGACGCCACAGGTGCTGCCGGCGGTTTCTCGGCGGGGGCCATAGCCGCGGCCGGCGGTTGCGGCGCGACGCCGGCCGGAGGCGCGATGATCGCCACCTCGCCGGACGGGTTTCTGAATTTGGCGACGATGACGCCCTCGTAGGCCTCGGACGCCCGGCCCAGCCAATTCCAGACCGGGGCCAGCGCGGTGTCGTCGGCGCTCTCGGACTCCGAGGCCTTGCCGCTGTCCGCCGGCGTCCCCTGAGCGACCTGTGGCGACCTGCCGCCCGACAGGATCTCGGAGAACCGCTCCGATGCCGCCCGCGCGAGATCCTCGGCGCGCTGCCGCAAGGAGACATCATCGCCCGATTGCCCGCCCGCCAGGGCCGGAGACGCAGTGGCCAGAGAGAACGCGGTGGCATGCGCGGCAAGCACCGCCATCAGCACGAAGGTGGAACGAATGCCCGTCATTGCGTATCGGCTCCGTGGTCGTCGCCGGCCGATCTGGCGGCGAATTCCGCTGATTATGTTACGGTTCTAAGACGGCGGGCTAACCCCCCAACGACATTAAGCACAACTCCACTGGTACGCCAATGTGACATGCAAAAAGCCGATAAATGAAAAGCCGCGGCGGGCGTTGCTTTGTGCTGCACCGCACCCCGCGGCCATCAGAGCGCGGGCTGGCGGCGCGCCCCAATTAAGCCGCAGCGTATCCTACGATGAGGTACCGATCGGACCAGGCCGGCCCCATATACACCTCCCCCATCGGGCAATTTGAGGACACGAACGGAACGTCTAAATGAGCAAGAAACGCATGAACGGGAAGAGCATTACGAAGGGTGGGCGCAATATCTGCGTCTACTGCGGCTCGGGTCTGGGAGAAAATCAAGCCTACACGGCAGCCGCCCGCGCGCTCGGCGCGCAGCTCGGCGCCAACGGTATCGGTCTCGTCTACGGCGGCGGCAGTCTCGGTCTGATGGGCGAGGTCGCACGCGCGACGCTCGAAAGCGGCGGGCGCGTCACCGGCATCATCCCCGCCTTTCTCACCGAGAAGGAAAAAATGATGCGCGACGTCGACGAGCTGATCGTGACCGACGACATGCACGAGCGCAAGCGGCTCATGTTCGAGCGCTCCGACGCCTTTGTCGCGCTTCCCGGTGGGATCGGCACCTTGGAGGAGCTCGTCGAGCAGCTCACGTGGGTGCAGCTCGGCCGCCACACCAAACCCGTCGTCGTGGCCAACATCGAGGGCTTCTGGAACCCATTCCTGAGCCTGCTCACGCACATGAAGGCCGATGCCTTCATCCGGCCGGGGCTCGACCTCAGCTTCACGGTCGTCGACGATGCGGCGAAAATCGTCCCGGCGGTTCTCGCCTCCTTGACCAAGCGCACTCAGCCCCAGGATGCAGCCGTCCTCGCCAAGTTCTAGGGTGACGAGCCGCCCCGATAGATGAGCTCGTAGTGGACGGGATCCGCCGGGCACCAGGCGAACCCGCATTCGAGCAACGCGCTCGCCGCATTGATCAGCGTCACCGCGATGACCAGCCAGACGGCTGCTTTTTCAAATAGTCCGAGCGTCGGCACGGGGGCGGCTGCGAACTGCGCATCCGACAGCAGGACGGCGGCGGCGGCCGCGATGGCGGCAACGAAGCAGACGAAAGCCCAGGTGTAGAAGCGATAGCCGAGGATCGCCGACCCGTAGCCCGGATCGCCCGGCGCGATGTGGAGGAGGATCTGGCGGCCGGCAATTGCAGCGCCGACGAGCGCCGCGATGAGGATCAACCCGTAGTGGCTTGGCCGCGGTCCCAACCGCAAGGTTAGGATCGGCCCGATCGCCAAGGCGGTGAACCCCACCCGCTGCAACAGGCAGAGCGGACAGGGAATCTCGTGCAGCACAATCTGGAAGTAGAAGGCCGCCACCAAGACCGCCCCTATGCTATAGAGCGCTATCGCATTGAGCGTAATAGCGAAACGGGGGGTCATCGGACCATCGACCTCGGCTAGAATGACAAAGGCAGCGTGTCCGTCGCATGCTGGAGGTAGAATGCGACGGTGAGCACCATGCCGACCGCAAAGAGAGACAGTGCGGGGCGGACGGGCCCGCGCCATGCGAACCATAGGCTTGCAGCGAAGATCAGGAAGACGACAAAGAAATCCATGAGAAGGCTCGCTCTGCTGGGCCCTGGAACGCTACCATGCCTTTCGAAACGGATCGTAACTGGCGCCGAGCGCTCGGGAACCTCTACGAGAGCGCAAATCTCATCCAAGCCGCCGTGTTGCTGGCGGCCTTCGGCGTTCTCGTCGCGCTTGCGAGCTGGCCCCTGATCGGCGCGGCCGCACTTCTGCTCGCCGGTCTCGCCGTCGCGGCGATAGTGGCTCTGGCGCTGCGCCTGCCGCCGCGGGTCGTGATGAGGCTCTACGGCGCGCGGTTGCACGAGCGCGGAGCTCTCAAGCAGGTCGATGCTCTCGTTGCCGAACTGGCCCAACGGGCCGCGCTCGTTCGTTGCCCGGTCCTCTACGTCGTTCCCAGCACGCTGCTCAGCGCCTTCTCCGTCGCCACCGAGGACACGGCCGCGATCGCCGTGACCGAAGGGCTGTTGCGGCGGCTGACCATGCGCGAGATCGCCGCCGTCCTCGCCCGCGAGATCGCCCATGTCGGCTTGGGCGATCTGCCCCTCCTCGGCATCGCCGACGTCGTCACACGCTTCGCGCAGGCGCTTTACTATCTGGGACTGGGGCTGGCGGCGCTCAATCTTTGGCGCCTGTTGACGGGCGACGAGCTCGTCTCATGGTGGACCGTCGCGCTCCTGATCCTGGCGCCGGCCCTGTTGAATCTCCTGCAGCTCAGACTCCCGCGAACGCGAGAGTACGCCGCGGATCGGGCGGCAGCCCTGATGACCGGCGACCCGTTGGGGCTCGCCTCTGCCATCTCCCGCCTCGAGACGTCCAACGGGAGCTTTTACGACGATCTCATCCCGCCGGTCCCGGCACGACGCGTGCCGCAGCCCTCCATGCTGCGCTGCCCCCCACACGCCGAACAGCGCATCGACCGCCTGCGCGCCCTCGAGGCGCCGCCCATGCCGCCCCTCGACATCGCGGAGGGCCCGCGCATCTCGCTGGTTGGCGTCGGCCCGATCGAGATGCGGCCGCGCTACCGCTGGCCCGGCGTCTGGTTCTAGGGTCGAAGCGTTGGGGATGTTGATCGGCGCCGCTTGCGCGCGCTGCCCGTTTGCGCGTATCAGCCGCCAATGGCTGACACCAAGAGCACCCGGCCCCGGGGCCGCGACATCACCGACGCCGATGCCAGAACCCTCGTTCAGCAAATGCGGGACGGCGAGCGGCGCGCGATTGCCACCGCCATCACCGAGCTGGAGCGCCTGTCGCCGGCAACCCCGGCGCTGCTCAAGGCCATGCAGCCGCATCTGGGACGCGCGCTCGTCGTCGGCTTCACGGGACCGCCCGGCGCCGGCAAGTCGACGCTCG
>CAYUBZ010000257.1:0-3722 GCA_964443205.1 uncultured Hyphomicrobium sp.
GGGTAGTCTGTTGGGCCCCCAGGGGGTGGCTCGCGGTGATCGTCGGCCGACTGGGGAGGCATAGTGATAGTAGGGGAGTTACCCATGAAATTCGTAGTGAAGAGTATGTCCGTGCTTGCGGCCGCAGGCCTGATGGTGGGCGCCATGGCGGCGACGCCGGCAAGCGCGAAGGACGAATGCTCCGCGAATGGCGACCTCATCAAGTGCATCGATCAAGACTTGAAGAGCCTCGATAAGGAGCTCAGCAAGATATTCAAGGGTTAAGAGCCAAAGGGGCCTTGGATCCGAAACGAGGGGCGGGCGCGGCTTTCGAAGCCGCGCTTCGTCTTTTTCAGGCCCGACCGCGGCGATTTATGCTCTCTTGCAGCAGCGGCCCGGTGTGACATAACAAAATCCCAACGCTCAGCTCTGGATGCCTCCGTGGACACAACCTCCAAGACACCGCTGCTGGATCAGGTGAAGACGCCTGAGGACTTGCGCAAGCTTCCCGAGGCCGATCTGCCGCAATTCGCCGCCGAGCTGCGCCAGGAGACGATCGACGCGGTCTCGGTGACGGGCGGCCATCTGGGCGCCGGCCTCGGCGTGGTCGAGCTCACCGTCGCCCTGCACTACCTGTTCGACACCCCCCGCGACCGGCTGATTTGGGACGTGAGCCACCAGACCTACCCCCACAAGATCCTCACCGGGCGCCGCGACCGCATCCGCACCCTTCGCCAGCCCGGCGGCTTGTCGGGCTTCACCAAGCGCGCCGAGAGCGAATACGACGCCTTCGGCGCGGCGCATTCCTCCACCTCCATCTCCGCCGGGCTCGGCATGGCGGTGGCGCGCGATCTGGAGGGGCGCACCAACAACGTCGTGTGCGTGATCGGCGACGGCGCCATGTCGGCCGGCATGGCGTATGAGGCCATGAACAACGCAGGCGCGCGCGATGAGCGCCTGATCGTCGTCTTGAACGACAACGACATGTCGATTGCGCCGCCGACGGGCGCCATGAGCGCCTATCTCGCCCGCATCACCTCGAGCGGCACCTATCTCTACCTGCGCGACATCGCCAAGCAGCTCGCCAAGCAGCTGCCCAAGAGCTGGGAGCGGCGCGCCGCCCGCGTGGAGGAGTACACCCGCCACCTGTGGCAGGGCGGGGCGTGGTTTGAGGAATTGGGCTTCTATTACGTCGGCCCCATCGACGGGCACGACTTCGACCATCTGCTCCCGGTCCTGAAGAACGTGCGCGACGCCAAGCAGGGCCCGATCCTCGTGCACGTCGTCACCAAGAAGGGCAAGGGCTATGCGCCGGCCGAAGCCTCCGACGACAAGTACCACGGGGTGGCCAAGTTCAACGTCGTCACCGGCGCGCAGGTGAAGCCCAAGCCCAACGCGCCGAGCTACACCAAGGTGTTCGCCCAGAGCCTCATCGCCGAGGCCAGGAAGGATAACAAGATCGTCGCCATCACCGCGGCGATGCCGGACGGCACCGGGCTCGATCTGTTCGGAAGAGAGTTCCCCGAGCGCACCTTCGACGTCGGCATCGCCGAGCAGCACGCGGTGACCTTCGCCGGCGGGCTCGCCGCGGAAGGTATGAAGCCGTTCGCGGCGATCTACTCCACGTTCCTGCAGCGCGCCTACGACCAGGTCGTGCACGACATCGCCATCCAGCGGCTGCCTGTGCGCTTCGCGCTGGACCGCGCGGGCCTCGTCGGCGCCGACGGCCCGACGCACGCGGGCGCCTTCGACCTCGCCTATCTCGGCTGCCTGCCCGGCTTCGTGATCATGGCGGCGGCCGACGAGGCGGAATTGAAGCACATGGTGGCGACGGCGGCCGCCATCGACGACCGCCCGTCAGCGGTCCGCTACCCGCGCGGGGAGGGTGTCGGTGTCGAGCTGCCCGAGGAGGGCCGTGCCCTCGAGATCGGCAAGGGGCGCATCCTGCGCGAGGGCTCGGCGGTGGCGCTGCTGTCTTTAGGCACGCGGGCGGCCGAATGCCTCAAAGCCGCCGATCAGCTGGCGGGCTTCGGGCTGTCCACGACGGTGGCGGACGCACGATTTGCCAAGCCCTTGGACGAGGACTTGATCCGCCGCCTTGCACAAAACCACGAGGTCTTAGTGACGGTGGAGGAAGGCGCCATCGGCGGCTTTGGCAGCCACGTGCTGCAGTTCCTGGCCTTGAGCGGTTTTCTCGACCGCGGGCTCAAGGTGCGTACCCTCGTGCTGCCCGATCGGTTCATCGACCAGGACAAGCCTGAGCGCATGTACGAGCTGGCGGGCCTCAACGCCCCGGGCATCGTCGCAACGGTGCTGGGCGCGCTCGGCCGCGAGCCGCTGCTGAGCGAAGCCAGCCGCGCCTGACATCTCCCCATCAAGAATGGGGGGAGGGAGCAAAGGCCAGCTATTCCACGGTGATCGTGACCACCTCCGACTCCACCGGCGGGTCGTGGGGGATGTGGTTCTTGTCGGCAAACACGTCCTGCAGCGTGTGCTTGCCCGGCGTGAGGTCGACCTGCACCTCCGTCTGCCCCTTGCCGTAGTGGATGTGGTTGGCGTCGGACGGAACGGGCGCGCTGGGATCTTCGAGGTTGCTGTCAATGAAGAGGTGATGGTGCCCGCTGTTGGGCTCGTCTGTGCCGGCTGGCACAACCTCCATGCCCTCTACGCCGAATTTGACGGTGACCGGGCTCTTGACCGTCGCGCCGTCCGCGGGCTCCAGGATGGAGACCTTGGCGCCCGCCGGCGAGGGCGTGCGTGCGCCGGCCTCGGGCGTCGACGAGCCGTTGTCGCCGCAGGCGGCGAGCGACAGGACGAACAGAGCGGCAACAATTGCGCGTATCATCAAATGCCTCCATGGGGTGACGTGGCAACTTTTGAGCGCCGGCTCAAAGATAGCGTACATTTCGAATCATGCGAAAGCGGCTGGATGTGGCATTGGTGGAGCGGGGTCTGGTGCCGAGCCGGTCGCGTGCGCGGGATTTGATAAAAGATGGAAAGGTGTTGGTCGATCGGCAAGTGTGCACGCGGGTGAGCGCGGAGGTGGACGTGCATCAGGTGCTGGCGCTAGGTACCGGCGCATTGCGAAACGTCTCACGCGGCGCGGCGAAGCTCGCCGCGGCGCTAAGGGCCTTCGAGTTCGACGCCGAGGGGTGCATCGCGCTCGACGTCGGCGCCTCGACCGGCGGTTTCACCGAGGTCCTGCTCGAGGGCGGGGCCAAGAAGGTCTACGCGGTCGACGTCGGCCATGGCCAGTTGCACGCAAGCCTGAGGCATAATGCGCGCGTCGTCTCACTCGAGGGGTGCGATGCGCGTGACCTCACGCGCGCAGCCGCACTCGAACCAATAACGGCGATCGTCGCGGACGTGAGCTTCATCTCGCTGACGAAGGCGCTGGGGCCGGCGCTTGCGCTTGCCGCACCGGGGGCTTGGCTCGTCGCGCTGGTCAAGCCGCAGTTCGAGGTGGGACGCGCGCGTATCGGCAAGGGTGGCATCGTGCGCGACGCCGCCGCGCGCCAAAGCGCAGTGGATGATGTCGCCGGCTGGCTGTCCGCGCTCGGCCGCTGGCGTATTGTCGGGACCATCCCCTCCCCCATCAGGGGCGGTTCGGGGAACGAGGAATTCTTGCTAGGTGCGATCTACGATGGGTGACACGCAAGGCATCGACATCGCGCGCCTCGGCGCCCAGGGCGACGGCATCGCCGAGACGCCGTCGGGCCCCGTCTACGTGCCCTATGCGCTGC
>CAYUBZ010000258.1:0-3719 GCA_964443205.1 uncultured Hyphomicrobium sp.
TCCTCGATCAGCGCCATGACCTGGATCGGCCCGCGCGTCACCATGGTGATGGGCGAGGACATCCCCTTGCTGCGCGCCTTCTCGCGCAGGGCGGAGAACGGCGCGCCCGTCGTGGCCATCCTGTTCCAGCTCGCCGTCACGACGCTGCTGCTCATGACGCGCAGCTTCGAGGCGGTGCTGGAGTTCATCCAGTTCAGCCTGACGTTCTGCTCGTTCCTCGCCGTGCTGGGCGTCATCGTTCTGCGCTGGCGCCAGCCCGATCTCGAGCGTCCCTACCGCATGTGGGGCTATCCCGTGACGCCGCTCGTCTTCCTTGCGGTCACGCTGTTCATGATGTTCTACCTGCTCCTCGAGCGGCCGTGGGAATCGCTCGCGAGCATCGCCACAATGCTGCTCGGGCTCGGGATCTACGCAATCACGCAAGCTGAAGCGCGCCGCCGCGCCACATCGGGGACCACGAACGATGGATAGACATTGCAGAACGGTGAGTGCCGCCGCCCTCGCCGCCGGTCTCATGCTGGTGCTGATGGCGCCCGCGGCACAGGCCGCCAGTCCCGACGATACCGCGCGCCTGCTCGCCGGCATGCAGCCGTCGGCCTCTTCCCCGCTCGCGGCCTTCGCAAAGGACGGAAGCTGGCAGCGACACGCCAAACGCTTCGATTCCGCTTGGAGCGGGCTCGAGACGCGCCAGCTGGACAAGATCCGCGCCTGGTCGAGGGAGCACATCGTGCAGCGCCAGCCCGTCGTCTTCTACATGTTCAGCGGGCCGGATTTCCTCTACGCCGACGCCTTTTTCCCGGAAGCCTCGACCTACGTGCTGAGCGGTCTGGAGCCCGTCGGCGCCGTTCCCGACGTCGAGGGGTTGTCGCAGCGGGCGTTGTCGGGCGAGCTGGGCCGGCTGCAGCAATCGTTGAACTCGGTGCTGAGCTTCAGCTTCTTCATCACCAAGAAGATGAAGCACCAGCTCAGGGGCCGACGGCTCGGCGGCACACTCCCCATCCTCTATGTGTTTCTGGCGCGCGCGGGCAAAACCATCGATGACGTGAGCCTCGTCAAGCTCGACGCCGACGGCACGCTGCGACCGGTCGAGGCGGACAAGCCCGGCGAGAAGTCGCCCTGGGGCGTTGCGCAGGGCGCGAAGATCGTCTTCTCCGGTGCGGACGGCAAGAAACGCACGCTTTACTATTTCTCGACCGACCTTTCGGACGGCGGGGTCAAGCACAGCGGCTTTCTGGAGTTCTGCGCTCACCTCGGACGCGGCGACAGCCTGTTAAAAAGCGCCTCCTATCTGATGCACTCGGACAATTTCTCCAGCGTGCGCCAGTTCGTGCTCGATCACAGCAATGCCGTCGTCGAGGACGATTCCGGCATCCCGGTGCGGTATTTCAAGGAGGAGGAGTGGAAGCTTGAGCCCTTCGGCAACTACCTGCGCCCGCTCAGGATCTTCCCGCGCTCCTATCAGCCGCAGCTCAACGCGCTCTATCGCAAGGGCCGCGCCACTCCCCTCGACTTTGGCATCGGGTATCGGTGGCGCCCGCGCCAATCCAATCTCCTGCTCGCGGTGCGAAGCGGCAAGAAGACGGCGCAAGGCGACTGAGCAAGGCGACTGAGACGGGCGGGGCTGCGGCGCCCATCGTCGTGCCTGCTCGTGCAAGTTGGGGAGAACGCGCTGGCGGTGTCTCGCCAACTCGAGCCGCAGATGGTGCACTCCGCTGGGAAGCGAATCAGTCTGGGGTGAGCCATGAGCGCGGTGCCGAAGAGGCGGGAGGAGCTGGCCGAGCCGCCGCCGTTCCTGGGCGTGGGCACCTCCGCGCGCGGGTACGCCTGGCGCGAGCGGCTGACACCAGAGGCCCAGCCGCAGGCCGCCGCCATCAGCCAGCGGCACGGGCTGCCGGAGCTGCTGGGGCGGGTGCTGGCGGCGCGCGGCGTGGCGCTGGGCGACGTCCCCGACATTCTCAATCCGACGCTCAAAGCGCTCATGCCCGATCCCAGCACGCTGAGGGATATGGACGCGGCCGCGGCGCGGCTCGCCGATGCCATCGAGAAGAAGCAGGCGATCGCGCTGTTCGGCGACTACGACGTCGATGGTGCGGCGTCGTCGGCGCTGCTCGCCCGCTTCCTCGCCCATCACGGGCTGGCGGCGCGCATCTACATTCCCGACCGCCTGTTCGAGGGCTACGGACCCAACGCCGCCGCCATCGAAAGCTTGGTCAAAGAAGGCGCCCGCCTCATCGTGACGGTCGACTGCGGCACGACGAGCGCTGAGCCGCTCGCGCGCGCGGCCGAGCTTGGCTGCGACGTCATCGTCATCGACCATCACCAGGCCGACGAGCAGCTGCCGGACGTCTGCGCCGTGGTCAACCCGAACCGCCAGGACGACGTGTCGGGCCTGGGAAATCTGTGCGCGGCGGGAGTCGTGTTCCTCGTGCTCGTGGCTGCGACGCGCGAGTTGCGCCGGCGCGGCTTCTATACGAAGGGCACGTCCGAGCCCGACCTGATGGCCGAGCTCGATCTGGTGGCGCTCGCCACCGTTGCCGACGTGGTGCCGCTCACCGGTCTCAACCGCGCCTACGTCACGCAAGGGCTGCAGGTGATGCGCGCACGCCGCAACACCGGGCTCAAGGCGCTGATCGATGCCGCCGGATTGAACGAGGCGCCGACGCCCTACCACCTCGGTTACATCTTGGGGCCCCGCATCAACGCCGGGGGCCGCATCGGCGACGCCGGGCTCGGTTCGCGCCTGCTGGCTGGCTCCGACGAGATGGAAGCGGCGCGCATCGCCGTCCTGCTCGACAAGCTCAACAAGGAGCGCCGCGCGCTCGAGAAAGAGATGCTGGAGGAGGCGCTTGCCGAGGCGGACGCGCTCGTCACCGCGCGCCCCGACCTGGCTTTGCTGCTGGTCGGCTCGGCTTCCTGGCACAAGGGCATCGTGGGGCTGGTGGCGAGCCGCTTGGCCGAGCGCTTTGGGCGCCCCGCGTGCGTCATCGCCTGGGACGAGGAAGCGGGAACCGGTCAAGGGACCGGCTCGCTGCGCTCGGTGCCCGGCGCCGACATCGGATCGGCGGTGCGCGCCGCCGTGGCGGCGGGGCACCTCGTCAAGGGCGGCGGCCACGCGATGGCGGCGGGGCTCACCGTGAAGCGCGCCAATCTGGCGGCATTGGAGGACTTCCTCCATACGCGGCTCAGAGACAGCGTCGGCGAGGCGCGCGCCCGCTCAGGGCTCGACATCGACGGCGCGTTGACGCCGTCCGGCGTGACGGACGAGCTGATGGAGCTCATCGGCCGCGTCGGCCCCTACGGTCAGGGCAACCCCTCCCCGCGCTTCGCGTTTCCCGCGACGCACGTGCGCTTCGCCAAGGTGGTGGGCGAGCACCACGTGCGCTGCGTGCTGCAATCGGCCGACGGGGCGAAGCTGGAGGCAATTGCGTTTCGCTGTGCGGCCGAGCCGCTGGGCGAGCTGCTCATGGGAACCGGCGGCCTGCCGATCCACGTGGCGGGCAACTTGCGGCGCTCGACCTGGGGCGGGCGCGACAAGATCGAGCTGACGATCGAGGATGCCGCCGACCCGCGCCGCCAGCCGTGATTGGGCGCACGCGAGTGTGGCGGCGCGGGCAGGGCCGCTTGCTTGCACGCACCCGCAAAGGCCCCTATACGGGGGCCCGGCCGGTCCCTTCGTCTATCGGTTAGGACGTCAGATTTTCAATCTGAAAAGACGGGTT
>CAYUBZ010000259.1:0-3705 GCA_964443205.1 uncultured Hyphomicrobium sp.
AAGCGCTTGTTGACGTCGAGATAGCGCTGGTAGTAGCCGGCCTCGAACTGCGCCAAGTCGAGCCGCGAGTGGAACACCGGCCACAGCACGGCGTTGGAATACCCCAGATAATATTCCTTGTACTCGCGGTTGCTGAGCGGAAGGGTGGCGACGGTCGCCACGCCGGTCTCCGTGATGTCGGCGGATGTGCGCAGCTCCTCGCTCTTTTCGCCGGTCTTGCCGCTCCAACCCAGCCACAGGCCGTTTCTGGCGCGCAAAACGTCGGCGATGGCGATCACCACGCCCCCAGCCTGCGCTGCCTTGCTCAGGTCGGCGACACGGTTGGAGACCAAGACGATCCGGCTCATAGTAGCGCTCCCGTCTTATGCTGCAGCGCATTATAGCAGCATTTTTCCCGTTGCGGGCGGTGCGCATAGGTCTTTACCGGACAAACATTTAGCGGCGGTTATGGGTCCTAATGAGCATTAACGGGTCCTCAAGACCCCGACCAGGCCTCCTCCCAGCTGCGTGACAGCTGCATTCCAGTATTGATCACACCTGCCATGCAATACGTCTGGGGAATGTTGCCCCACAACTGCCCCGTGGAGGGGTGGATGTCCTCGCTCAAGATCCCATAGGAGTTCGATCGCGCGAGGACATCGGCGAAGATCTCCCTCGCCTTGTCCGTCTCGCCGATCGCGGCCAGCGCGTCGGCGTACCAGAATTGGCAGACGAGGAACGCGGTCTCGGGCGCGCCGAAGTCGTCCTCGGCCGTATAGCGCATGATGAAGCCGTCGCGGCAGAGCTCCTTGCCGATGACCTGGCAGGTCTTGCGGAAGCGCTCATCGCTGGCCGGCAGAAGCCCGAGCTCGGCAAGCAGAAGGACGCTCGCATCGAGGTCGTCGTGGTCCAGCGCACCGGCGATCGCACCCCACTTGTCGCTCCAGGCCCGCTTCAAGATCTCGGCGCGTAGTTTGTCGGCGTGGCCCCGCCAATAGGTGGCGCGCTCCCCGAGGCCCAGCAGCGCGGCCACGCGGGCAAGGCGGTCGCAGGCGACCCAGCACATGGTCGCAGAGTGCGTATGGATGCGTTGACGGCCGCGGTACTCCCAAGGTCCGGCATCCGGCTCAAGGAATAATCGCCGCGCCTGATGCCCCAGCGGCTCGAGGCGGCGGAACAAGGCCTCGTCGCCCATGCCCGGCAGGCGCTGGTCGATGAACATGTGCGAGGCGCCAAGGATCACGCTGCCATAAGCGTCGTGCTGCATCTGCTCGGCCGCCTGATTACCGATGCGCACCGGGCCCATGCCGCGATAGCCGGCAAGGTCATCGGCGATGCGCTCGTTCAGCGGCTGGTTGTGAATGATGCCGTAGACCGGCTGCAGCGGATGCTCGACGTCGACCGCCAGTGTCGTGATGTAGTTGATGTAGTCTTCCATCGTCTGGGTCGCGCCCAGGCGGTTGAGGGCGCGAATGACGAAATAGGCGTCCCGCAGCCAGCAGAACCGGTAGTCCCAATTGCGTTGCGTGTCCGGCGCCTCGGGGATCGAGGTGGTGTGGGCGGCGATGATCGCACCCGTCTCCTCGAAGTGGCACAGCTTCAGCGTGATGGCGGCGCGGATGATCGCCGCCTGCCAGTCGAGCGGAATGCCCAGCCCGCGCACCCAGTCGAGCCAGTGGTCGCGCGTGCGTTCCAGGAACTCGCGCGAGACCGTATCGACGGAGGCCTCCAGCGGCTCGTCGGGCCCGAGGATCAATGTGATGGGATGCGTCAGCGCGAACGGGGTCTCATGGGCGATGTAGGACAGCGGTGCATCGGTCGTCAGCCGCAGGACGTCGGCGCCGCCGATGAATCGCATGTGATTGGAGCCGATGGCCTGGCAATCGCCCGGTTGGCCGTAGTTGAACGTGGGCCGCAGCCTGATGGAGATGCGCGGCAATCCGCGGACGGGCTCGATCCGGCGGATGATCTGGGCGGGGTGAAAGGCACGCTCAAAGCGCATGAAGCGCGGCGCGAAGTCGGAGATCTTTACCGTGTTGCCGTTGCCGTCCTCAAGAAAGGTCTCGACGATCGCCGTATTGCGCACGTAGGCCGATCGGGCTTTCGAAGTCCCGTTCCCGTGGATGACGACGTCGCAAAAGCCCTTCTCCTCCTCGCCCGCGAGCAGGCGCGAGAAGACGGGGTCGGAGTCGAGGCGCGGGAAGCACCACCAGACGATGCGCCCGTTCGGGTCGACGAGGGCGGCCACGCGGCCATTGCCGATGGGGGCGACGTCGAGGCCGGTTGCTGGCGAAGCGCTGTCTCTAAGGGCCATTATGGCGTCTCGAATGAGGGAGGATGGGCCCCGGGGCTCCCGGGGGCCTCCTGCAGCCATTCACTGTTCCTGGATTTGGCTAATGCAGGATCCGGGCCGACGAGGATCGCGGGACGCAGAACCCCGGCCCTTTAGGGCGTGACAGGCCGCCTGTCCAGGCTTTGCCGACAAAGATGAATTGGTGAATTGGTGAAAAACCGGCCGGCGGCGGCTCGGGGTCACGCTCAGGCCAGATCCTGGGGAGTGAGCCGAAGCCGGCACGGTGGCGCGCACGCAGCGAGCTGTCTTAAACTCGCCGGCGCGCCGCCGCGCCGACTGCGCCGTGATACGCAAAACTTACTCTCGGCGTCTGCAGCCACTTAAGCGGAAAAGTGTTGCCACAAAGGTAATGGCGGACGCCCGCGCACATCCTTCTCGGGCTTCAGTCTTTGTTATCGCTTGTGTCGCCGCCCGGCCGCTCCCCCAGCGGCCGCAACAGCCAGCCGATCAATGGCAGCAAGAGCGTATGCGGCAGGATGCGCAGCGCGACCGCCAGAAATTTGTTCATCACGCCCGGGACGACGAGATGGCAGCCGAGCGCGTAGCCGCGATAGGCGGCGCGCGCCGTGCCTTCGGGGCTCAGCGGCACGATCAGCTGCCGATAGAACGACAGCTCCGCTCCCATCGCTTCGTGAAAGCCCGTGTTCACCGGACCCGGGGCGAGTGCGCAAATGCGCACGCCGGCGCCGGCGTTCTCGTGCGCCACCGCCTCGGTGAGCGAGATCACGTAGGCCTTGCTCGCGTAGTAGGCCGCCTGATAGGGCCCCGGCGCCAGGCCGCCGAGCGAGGCGACGTTGAGGACGCCGCCGCGCGCGCGCGCCAGCATCGCCGGCAGCGCGTGATGCAGCAAACGCGTCAGCGCTATGACGTTGAGATCGAGGAGGTGCATCACCTCGTCTTCACCGTGCTGCTCGAACGGCCCCGCCAGGCCGACACCGGCGTTGTTGATCAGGACGTCGAGGTAGTAGCCGTGCTCGCTGAGGCGCGCGTCCAGTGTGCGCGGTGCATCCGCCTCAGTGATGTCGAGGGCGATCGCCAGCGCCTTGACGGTGAAATCGCGCTCAATGGCGGATGCTGCCTCCTGCAGCGGGCCTTCGGCGCGCGCGATCAGAGCCACGTCGCAGCGGGCCTTGGCGAAGCGGCGCGCGAGTGCCAGCCCGATGCCGCGCGAGGCCCCGGTGATGACGACGGCGGGTTTCAGATGCGCGACGGCTTGCAGCGCGGCGTGCGAGGGGCGCGCATAGCGCGCGATCCAAAGGTCGGAGAGGCGGCGGAGCAAGGGGGCATCTCCGCTTTGGGGGCGCTAGTGCCGCGAGGAGGACAAGGGCAGTTGCGCGATCTTCAACACGGCATCGGGAGGGTCGTCAACACCA
>CAYUBZ010000260.1:0-2053 GCA_964443205.1 uncultured Hyphomicrobium sp.
AATCCCCGTCGACCTCATACAGACCGTGCGCGGCCTGGGCTACCGCTTGAGCGAAGAACCCGGCGCGGGCTAGCTCGATGCGCTTCAACTCGCTCGCGTTCCGCCTGTTCACCACCGCCGCGACGTGGACGCTGCTAGTGCTGCCCGTCGCCGGGTTCATCATCTACGGGCTCTACCGCGAGGACGTGCAGGCGAGCTTCGACGGGCAATTGCAGAAGCTCGTCAACGCCATCACCGTCGACAGCATGGGCTCCGGCGACGCTCCCCCGATGGCGCCCGCCAACCTCTACGAGCCGCTGTTCGAGGTGACGCATTCGGGCTGGTACTGGCAGATCATGCCGCTCGATGAGCCCGGCGCCTCGAAGCTCGTCTCTCCCTCCCTCGCCACCGCGACGCTGCCCTCCCCCGCCGCCAGGAATATTGCGCCCGATGCCTCCGGTGCACGCTGGATGAAGGCCAAGGGCCCCAAGGGCGAGCCCTTGCGTCTCGTCGAGGTCATCGACACGCTTGGCCACGAGCCCGACAAGCCGCGCTATTCCATCGTCGTGGCGGGCCCGCAGGATTGGCTCGATCACCTCGTCTCCAACTTCCGCTACCGCTTGACGACGGCCTTGGCGCTCGCCGGACTCGGTCTCGTGGCGGTGACGCTGTTTCAGGTGCGGTTCGGTCTGCTGCCGCTGCGCCAGATCGAGGGCGGACTGGCGGCGATCCGCTCGGGTGCGGCCACCACGCTCGAGGGCGAGCTCCCCGCCGAGATCGAGCCGTTGCAGTCGGAGCTCAACGCGCTGATCCGCTCCAACCAGGACATCGTCGATCGGGCGCGCACGCAGGTCGGCAACCTGGCCCACGCATTGAAGACGCCACTCGCCGTCATCACCAACGAGGCGCGCGGCGACAAGTCCGGTGTGGGGGCGAAGGTCGCCGAGCAGGCGCAGATCATGAGCGAGTCGGTCAAGCACTACCTCGATCGCGCGCGCATGGCCGCGCGCGTCAACGTGATCGGCCGCGTGACGCCCGTCGCGCCCGTCGCCCAGTCGCTGGTGCGCACGCTGGAGCGCATCCACCAGGAGAAGACCATCAAGATCACCGTCGCCTGCCCGCCGGACGCGCGTTTCCAGGGCGAGCGGCAGGATTTGGAGGAGATGCTGGGCAACCTCTTGGACAACGCGTGCAAGTGGGCGCGCCGCGGCGTTCTCCTTTCCGTGGAGGTCGCGCCCGAATCGAGCCGCCTGCGCAAGAAGCGCCTTGCGATCACCGTCGCCGACGACGGCCCGGGGCTGACGCAAGCGCAGCGGGCGCGCATCGGCAAGCGCGGTCTGCGCCTCGACGAGACCAAGCCCGGGTCGGGACTGGGGCTCTCCATCGTCATGGACCTGGCGCAGTCCTACCAGGGATCGTGCGTGCTGGCTGAGGGCCCCGAGGGCGGCCTTGCCGTGCACCTGGAGCTTCCCGCCGCGTGACAGCCAAGCTGCTTGCAAAGCAAGGCCGATTCGCCGCAAAGAGGCCGGTATTCGGTCACGAGGAGTGCACATTGATTGGCTAATCGGCGACAGTGTGACTTGGATATGAGAGAGCCTGCGCGTAAGCTTGAGCCCTTACACAGGTTTCGGGGAGACACATCCATGCGCCGCTTCGTGCGCAGTCCCGCCATTGCGCTCATTCCCATTCTGCTGGCCGCCTGCGGTCCCGATGGTCCCAACAAGGCCGACACCGGTATGATCGTCGGCGGCGTCGCCGGCGGCATCATCGGCAACCAGATCGGCAAGGGCTCGGGCAACGTGCTGGCCACCGTGGCCGGCGCCATGATCGGCGGCATCGTCGGCAGCGAGATCGGACGCTCGATGGACGAGCAGGACCGCAGGCTGGCGCAAGAGGCGGAGTACCACGCGCTCGAGGAAGGCGAATCCGACCGGCCTCGCCGTTGGCGCAACCCCGACAACGGCCGCTACGGCGACGTCGTCCCGGGCCGGCCGTATAAACGTGGCACCGTCGATTGCCGCGACTACACCCACACCGTCTATATCGACGGGCGCCCCCGCACCATGCGCGGCAC
>CAYUBZ010000260.1:2153-3702 GCA_964443205.1 uncultured Hyphomicrobium sp.
CATCACCTAGACTGATCGAAAACGTCAGCCCAGCTTAACCGTCAGCGGTGGAAGCCGCGGCAGAAGACCTCTGTGCAGTGCACAAGGCTTGTCACGCGCCCCCCCGAGCCCTATTCCAGCCCCCGGGTGGGGTTTGGATGACGCGATGGTGCTTTGGATCGGGTTTGCGGTTTTGGCGGTGGCCGTCACGTGGGCGCTGACGCGTCCCTTGGTGGCATCCCGGTCCGTCCCGGCGGCGAACGCCGATCCCGAGCTCGCCGTCTACCGTGATCAGCTCACCGAGATCGAGACCGAGCGCAGCGAGGGCCTGATTGCCGGCTCGGAAGCCGAGGCGGCCCGCGTGGAGGTGGCGCGGCGGCTCATCCGGAGCGCCGAGGAGGCCGAGCGGCTCCATGGGACAGATGGCGCGCACGGCTCGAGCGCGCGTCGCGCGGTGCTCTATGTTGCCGCCGCGCTCCCCGTGGCGGCGCTGGCCATTTATCTCGGCGTCGGCTCGCCGTCACTGCCTGGGCGCCCGTACGCGGCGCGGCTCGACGCACCCATCGAGCAGGCGACCGCCAGCGATCTCGTGGCCAAGGTCGAAGCGCACCTGCGCTCACATCCCGACGACGGCCGCGGCTGGGACGTGCTGGCGCCCGTCTATATGCGCATGGGCGACTTCCAGCAGGCGGCGGCGGCCTTCGAGCAGGCGCTCCGCCTCGAGGGCGACTCGCCCAAGCGGCTCGCCGGCTTCGCGCGCGCCTCCATCATGTTGCAGAATGGCGTCGTGGGCGAGCCCGCGCGGCGCGCCTACGCGAAGCTGCGCGCGCTTGATCCGCAAGCGATCGAGCCGCAGGTGTGGCTGGCGATCGCCAGGGAGCAGGACGGCGATCTGGCCGGTGCCGCGGCCGAATACCGGAGACTGATCGCCGCCGGCGGGTCGGAGCAGCCCTGGCGCGGCTTGCTCGATGAGCGGCTGAAGAGCGTGACGGCAAAACTCGGCGAGGAACCCGCGGCGGTCGCACCGCAGACGGGTGAGAAGAGCGTGCCGCCTCCGGCGCCGGACGCCGCCGCCATGGCGCGGTTCCACGCCATGACGCCCGAGCAGCGCCAACACTTCATCGAGCAGATGGTCGCCGACCTTGCGGCCCGCCTCAAAACGAACGGGAAGGACCTCGAGGGTTGGATGCAGCTCGTGCGTTCCTATGTCGTGCTCGGGCGGCCGCAGGAGGCATCTGCGGCACTGGCGCAGGCGCGCACCAATTTTGCCGGCGACGAGAAATCGTTGGCGCAATTGCAGGCGCTGGCGCAAGTCTTGGGGCTCCCCTCATGAGCGCGCGCGCGAGGACGCAAGAATGACGCGAAAGCAGAGACGAGGCGTGCTGATCGGCGTCAGCGTGGGGGTGCTGATGGTGGCCGTGGGGCTGGTGCTGTTCGCGCTGCGCGACGCGATCGTCTTCTTCCATACGCCGAGCGATGTCGTCGAGAAGCACATCGCGCCGGGTGAGCGGTTCCGTCTGGGCGGCCTCGTCGCCGAAGGCTCGGTGAAGCGGGGCGAGGGCACCAAGGT
>CAYUBZ010000261.1:0-3686 GCA_964443205.1 uncultured Hyphomicrobium sp.
TGATCTCGTTGCGGCCCGATTGGCGCACCTTCTCCGCCTTCTTGAGAAGGTAGCCGTCGACGAATGGGCCTTTCCAAATTGCGCGTGACATTCAGTCCTCTCCTCGCGAGCCGCCCGGCTACTTCTTCTTCTTCTGCTTCGCCCGGCTGCGGACAATGTACTTGTCGGTCGCCTTGTTCTTGCGCGTCTTGAAGCCCTTGGTCGGCTTGCCCCAAGGCGTCGCCCAGTGCTTGCCGCCGCAGGTCCGCCCGCCGTTGGGGTGATCGATGGGGTTCATGGCGACCGAGCGCACGGTCGGACGGCGTCCCTTCCAGCGCGTGCGCCCCGCCTTGCCCGTCACCGTATTGGAGTGGTCCGGGTTGGAGACGGCGCCGATGGTCGCCATGCACTCGGCCCGCACGCGCCGCGTCTCGCCCGAGTTGAGCTTGAGAATGGCCCAGCCGGCATCGCGGCCGACCAGCTGCACGAACGAGCCGGCCGAGCGGGCGAGCTGTCCGCCGCGTCCAGGCTTCAGCTCCACGTTGTGCACGATCGTGCCGATGGGCATTCCCGAGAGCGGCATGGCGTTGCCGGGCTTCACGTCGACCTTCTCGCCCGCCACCACCTGGTCGCCGACGCCGAGCCGCTGCGGCGCCAGGATGTAGGCGAGGTCGCCGTCCTGGTACTTGACGAGCGCGATGAACGCGGTGCGGTTCGGGTCATACTCGAGCCGCTCGATCTTGCCCGGCACGTCGTACTTGCGGCGCCGGAAGTCTACGAGCCGGTAGCGCCGCTTGTGACCGCCGCCGATGTGGCGCGTGGTGATGCGCCCGTCGTTGTTGCGCCCGCCGGTCTTCGACTTGCCCTCGACCAGCGTCTTGATCGGGGCGCCGCTCCAAAGCTGGCTGCGGTCCACGACAACGAGATGGCGCAGGCCGGGGGAGGTCGGACGGAATGTCTTGAGTGCCATGGGTCCGTTTCCTTAAAGGCCCGTCGCGAGGTCGATGGTGTGACCCTCCTCGAGGGTCACGATCGCCTTCTTGACGTCGCTCTGCAGCGCCCGGCGCCCGCGAAAAGCCTTGAGCTTTCCCTTGCGCACGAGCGTATTGACCGCCTTCACCTTGACCTTGAACAGACGCTCGACCGCCGCCTTGATCTCCAGCTTGGTCGCCTTGGGGGCAACGTTGAAGATGACCTGGTTGGCTTCCGAGACCAGCGTCGATTTCTCGGTGATCACCGGTGAGACGATGACATCGTAGGCGCTGCGCTTGATCATCGCTTGCCCTCCGCGCGGGGTTTGGCCCCGTTGCTGGCGCCGGCGAAGCGCTCCTCGAGCGCGGCGACGGCCGCCTTGGTCAGCACAAGCGTCTTGCGGCGCAGAATGTCGTAGACGTTGATCCCTTGCACCGGCAGCACGTCGACGTTGGGCAGGTTGCGGGCGGCCCGCACGAAGGTCGCCTCCAGCTCGGCCCCGTCGATGATGAGAGCGTTGGTCCAGGCGAGCTTGGCGAACTGGTCCTTCAGGGCCGCCGTCTTGCCGTCCTTGGAGGCGGCCTTGTCGAGCACCACGATCTCGCCGGCCTGGGCCTTGGCCGACAGCGCATGGCGCAAGGCCAGTGCGCGCACCTTCTTGGGCAGCTCGACGGCGTGGCTTCTGGGCTTGGGCCCGAACGCCTTGCCGCCGCCGCGCCATTGCGGAACCGACTTGTCGCCGTGGCGCGCGCCGCCGGAGCCCTTCTGCTTGTACATCTTCTTACCCGTGACGTTCACCTCGGAACGGTCCTGGGCGTGATGCGTGCCGGCCATGCGCTTCAAGAGCTGATAGCGCACCATGCGATGGATGAGATCGGGACGCGGCTTCAAGCCGAAGATCGCATCGGCGAGCTCCACCGTGCCGGCCTTGGCAGCCTCGAGCGTCGTGACGTTGGCTTTCATCACGCTTGCTCCTTCGGCTCTGGTGTCGCAGGCGTCTCGGGCGCGCCGCCGCGTGCCTTGAAGGCGCCCGGACGCGGCGCGTCCTTGTGCGGGCGCTTCAGAACCGCATCGCGCACCAGCACCCAGCCGCCCTTCGAGCCCGGCACGGCACCGCGCACCATGACGAGCCCGCGCTCCGGGTCGGTCTTGACGACGACCAGGTTCTGCGTGGTGATCCGCTCCGAGCCCATGTGGCCGGCCATCTTCTTGCCCTTGAAGACCTTGCCGGGGTCCTGGCGCTGGCCGGTCGAGCCGTGGCTGCGGTGGCTGGCCGAGACGCCGTGGGTCGCCCGCAGGCCCCCGAAGTTCCAGCGCTTCATGGCGCCCTGGAAGCCCTTGCCCTGGCTGGAGCCGGTGACGTCGACGAACTGGCCGGGGATGAAGTGGTCGGCCGTGATCTCCGCGCCAACCTCGATCACGTTCTCAGGGGTAACCCGGAACTCCACCAGCTTGCGCTTGGGCTCCACCTTGGCGACGGCGAAGTTTTGCCGGTCTGCCTTGGTGAGCCGCGAAGGCTTGCGCGTCCCGGCCCCGAGCTGCAGCGCGGTGTAGCCGTTCTTCTCGTCGGTGCGGTGCGCGACGACCTGACACTTGTCGAGCTTCAGCACGGTCACCGGGATGTGCTCACCGGCGTCCGTGAAGATGCGGGTCATGCCCACCTTCTGTGCAATCACTCCGGAACGCATGCGAAGCATTCCTTCCTTCTCGTTTTGGGCTGGCGGCAAGAGCACCGACAGCCCGCAAAGATCCTCTTACAGCTTGATCTCGACGTCGACGCCGGCCGCCAGGTCGAGCTTCATCAAAGCATCGACCGTCTGCGGCGTGGGATCGACGATATCCAAGAGGCGCTTGTGCGTGCGCATCTCGAACTGATCGCGGCTTTTCTTATCGATGTGCGGCGACCGGTTGACCGTGAACCGCTCGAACCGCGTCGGCAACGGGATCGGCCCGCGCACCTCCGCGCCCGTGCGCTTCGCCGTATTGACGATCTCCCGCGTCGAGGCATCAAGGATCCGATGATCGAATGCCTTGAGCCGGATGCGAATGTTCTGGCCGTTCATGTCCCGCACTCTTCCAAAAGAAAGAAGCGCCCGAACCTGGGCGCTCTCCTGTTTCTTGCCCTACTCAGTAATCTTGGCGACGACCCCGGCACCAACCGTGCGACCGCCCTCACGGATGGCGAAGCGCAGCTTCTCCTCCATGGCGATCGGCACGAGCAGCTCGACGTCCATCGTCACGTTGTCGCCCGGCATCACCATCTCCGTGCCCGAAGGCAGCGTCACCACGCCCGTCACGTCGGTCGTGCGGAAATAGAACTGCGGCCGGTAGTTGGTGAAGAACGGCGTGTGGCGTCCGCCCTCCTCCTTGGTCAGGATGTAGGCCTCCGCCTTGAACTTCTTGTGCGGCTTCACCGAGCCCGGCTTGCACAGCACCTGCCCGCGCTCGACAGCCTCCTTGTCGATGCCGCGCAGCAGGCAGCCGACGTTGTCGCCCGCCTCGCCCTGGTCCAGCAGCTTGCGGAACATCTCCACGCCCGTGACCGTCGACTTCTGCGTGTCCTTGATGCCGACGATCTCCACCTCCTCGCCAACCTTGACGACGCCGCGCTCGATGCGCCCCGTCACCACGGTGCCGCGGCCGGAGATCGAGAACACGTCCTCAATCGGCATCAGGAACGGCTGGTCCTTCGGACGCTCGGGCTGCGGGATGTACTCATCGACCGCCTTCATGAG
>CAYUBZ010000262.1:0-3666 GCA_964443205.1 uncultured Hyphomicrobium sp.
ACCTCGGCGCGGTGCTCCCACAGCCGGTGCTGCACGTAGATCTTCTCCGGCTGGTCGCGCGAGAAGGCAACGTCGATGCGCGAAAGCGCCCCCGACTCCAGATACTCCTGCCATTCGAGCTGGTAGAGGAAGTCGAAGGTGTAGTTGCGCTCGCCGAACACGAGCCAGCTCTTGCCCTTGGCGCCCCGCTCGATGCGCTCCTCGACGAAGGCGCGATAGGGCGCGACGCCCGTTCCCGCGCCGATCATGATGACGGGGCGCGCGGGATCCTCAGGCAGGCGGAAGTGGCGGTTGGGCTTCACGTAGATGCGCAGCTTATCGCCCATCTTGCGCCGGTCGGCGAGATAGGTGGAGGCGACGCCCTTGCGCTTCTTGCCGTGCGAGTCCCAGCGCACCGCGCCGACCAGCAGGTGCGCCTCGCCCGGGTGGGCGGCAAGGCTGGAGGCGACCGAGTAGAGGCGCCCCGGCAGCGGGCGCAACAGGCCGAAGAGCTGTTTGGCTTCGAGCGTCTCGGCGTAGGTCTCGAACAGATCGACGAGCTGGCGGTCCTCGGCGAAGGCGGTGAAGGCCTTGGGCTCGGCGAGCTTGGCAACGTCGGTGCGGCCCGTGAGCTTGGCGTAGGCCTCGACGAGCGAGCGCGACAGCGTCGTCACGTCGTAATTCTCGCGCAGCTTCTTGACGACGCTCCCGTCGGCGCCGAGCCCCACCGCCTCGGCGAGCTCCAGTGCCAGATCGGGATCGTTCTCGGGCACCACACCAATCGAGTCGCCCGGCAAGTAGGCAAAGCCCGGCGCCTCCGCGGTGATCTCCACGTGCCAGGTCTCGCGCGTCGAGCCCGTGCCGTTGAGATTGAGGAGGGTTGCGATCTCGGCTTCGAGCGGGTTCTCCGCCGTGTAGAGCGGCTCTTCGTCGGGCAGCTGGCCAGCACCCTTGAAGTCGACGTGGACCACGGTCGCGGTGGCGTCGCCCTCGGCGGGCGCCAGCTTGGCGAGTGTGCCCTCCATCCACTCCGCCGCCTGCTTGGCGTAGTCGAGATCGAGATCGATGCGGTCGGCGGCGCGTTTGGCACCCAGCGCCTCCAGCCGGACATCGATCGCCTTGCCGACGGCGCAAAACTGCGCATACGCCGTGTCGCCCAGCGCCAGCACGGCGAAGCGCACGTCCTCCAGGCGCGGCGCGTCATCGCCCATCAGGGCCTCATAGAAGTCGACGGCGCGGCTCGGGGGATCGCCCTCGCCCCAGGTCGAGGCGAACACCATCAGGTTCTTCGCCTTGGCAAGGACCGTCATATCGACATCGGCCATGTCGAAGATGCGCGCCTCGAGGCCGTGCTTCTGCGCCAGCTTCTTGGTCCGCATGGCGAGCGCCTCGCAGTTGCCGCTCTCGCTGGCGTAGAGGACCGTGAGCGGCACGCGGGGCTTGGCGGCGGCGACGGCCTGCGGCTGAGCGCCCCCCTGCGCCGCCTCGAAGCCCGCAAAGAAGCCGGCAAGCCAGCTGCGCTGCAGCGGCGTGGTGCGCGCAACGACGCTATTGAGAATATCAATGTCTTCCGGCGCGAACGGCGCGTTCTTCGGAAGCAACGGTTGGGCGGTCACAAGCGCCTCCTTGCCATCGTCTGGTTCCCCCTTACCGGGCGAAATCTACCACCTGCGGCGCTTCATTTTCCTCTTGTGGCGCCGGCGCCGCCGCGGCCCCCTCGATTTGCCCGGCGGCACCAACGCGCACCGGCTCATAGACCTTTATCTTGTCGGGGAGCGCCAGGCCTGCGCTCGCCCAATCGAGACCCACGAAGATGATGGCGGGCCCCTTGATGCCGGTCTCCGTGATGGCCCGGCCCAGCTCCGACAGATGCGCCGCCACCGCCCGCTCGTTGGGGAGCGTGCCGTTCTCCACGATCACGACCGTCGTTTGCGGGGCGGCGCCGGCGGCCAGCAGGCTGGCGCAAAACCGCGCCGCGCTGCGCACGCCCATGTAGATGGCGAAGGCCTGGCCGGGCTTGGCGAGCGCGGCCCAGTCGAGATCGAAGGCCCCATCGGCGGAGGCCCCGGTCACCACCGCGAACTGGCGCACCTTCTGGCGCAACGTCAGCGGCAGCCCGACGCTCGCCGCGCACGCGTGCGCCGCCGTGACACCCGGCACCACCTCGACGGGAATGCCGGCGGCACGTACCGCGGCGATCTCCTCGGCCGCCCGCCCGAAGATGAAGGCGTCGCCGCCCTTGAGGCGGGCCACGCGCTGGCCCTTCAGGGCCTCGCGCACGAGAATGCGGTTGATGTCGTCTTGCGCCGCGGACGGCCCATCGGGCTCCTTGCCAGCATCGATGCGGACGGCGTCGCGGCGCGCGTATTCGAGAATGGCGGGATTGACCAGGCGGTCGACCACAAGAACGTCGGCTTCCTGCAGGCGCTGCTGCGCCTTGAGGGTGAGCAGGTCGGGCTCCCCCGGGCCGCAGCCGATCAGCGACACGCTGCCGGTCGATTGCGTACCGGCGCTGGCGGCCTCGAGCTGGCGGTCGAACTCGCGCTCGGCACTTGTCTCATCGCCGGCCAGCACGGCCGAACGCCAGACGCCCTGCAGCAGGCGTTCCCACGTGTGCCGGCGCGCCACCGGATCGGCGACCGCATCCTGGACCCGGCGCCGCAAGGTCATGGCGCGCTCCGCCACGCGCCCGAAGCGCGCGGGCAGCCAGCCTTCGATTTTGGATTTGATCTCGCGGGCAAGAATGGGGGCGGAGCCCTCGGTGCCGATGGCGACGACCACGGGATCGCGATCGACGATGGCCGGCATGATGAAGGTGCTCTCGCGCGGGGCATCGACCACGTTGAGCGGCACGCGCTCGGCCCGCGCCGCCTCGGCGACCACACCGTCCGCGTCCGGATCATCGTTGGCCGCAAACGCCATGGCGACGCCGGTGAGGTCGGAGGGCGCGAACGGGCGCCGCTCCAAGACGACCGCAGACCCTTGCGCGGCCGCGACGATGTCGGCGCTGATCTCTTTCGCGACGACCCGGATGCGCGCGGTCGTCTTGGCGAGCAGGCGCAGCTTCTGCAGCGCCTTCTCTCCGCCGCCGGCGATCAGGACATCGCGGCCGTCGAGATCGAGAAAAACCGGAAAGTACCGCAAGGGCTGACCTCTCGCTGCGCCATCACGAACCAAGGGAACCGGCGCGCCCCATGATACGCGCCTGATCGGGACCTGCCTTCTCAGCTCGTCTTATAAGATGCGGAAGTAGAATTTTCTATTGCCGCGCATCCGTTGCTTCCAAATAAGAACGTTCTTCCCCGTTTTGACATATTGCGAGTACTGTTTTCCTCTCAATCGCAACGGGGCGCCGCTCCCTCCGC
The DNA here is from genome assembly GCA_964443205.1 of uncultured Hyphomicrobium sp. Lineage (GTDB taxonomy): Bacteria > Pseudomonadota > Alphaproteobacteria > Rhizobiales > Hyphomicrobiaceae > Hyphomicrobium_A. The sequence continues at coordinate 3,345 of CAYUBZ010000262.1, forward strand.
CGGCGCTAAAGGGCCGTCCCGTCGGGGCGCAACGGGCGCGGCCGCCAACCGCTCATTGTGCAGTCGCGCTCTGCCGACGTTGCACCGCACAGTATTCCGGTAGCGGATCACACCAACTCCACGCGATCGCATTGCGCGGCTCCAGATTTCTCGCCAGCGAATTTCCTAGACCGCAAGGTATCGCCAGCACGCGATCTGCAAGTTGGCTAATAACGCGCCAGACACGAGTTTGTGAGCCAGTTTTGACTTGCCGCTCAAAGCACTCGTGTGGTCTATAACGGCCACGGCGGTCCGGACTTGACTAACTTGTCCTGATCCGCAG
>CAYUBZ010000263.1:0-3662 GCA_964443205.1 uncultured Hyphomicrobium sp.
GAGTAGTTGGTGGCGAGCTCGTTGTAGTGATCGAGCAGCGCCTTCTTCTCCGCGACCCCTTCCATGGCGTTGCCGAGCACGTCCTTTTCCGCGTCGAGCTCTGGCTCCTGCGGCAGGTAGCCGACCTTGATGCCGTCGGCCGCCCACGCTTCCCCGATGAAGTCGTCGACCTGGCCGGCCATGATCTTTAGAAGCGTCGACTTGCCCGCGCCGTTCAAGCCCACGACGCCGATCTTGGCGCCGGGGAAGAACGACAGCGAGATGTCCTTTAGGACCTGCTTGCCCCCCGGATAGGCCTTGGAGAGCTTGGACATGTGATAGACGTACTGCGGGTTCGCCACTGCGGCGGCCTCCTCGATAGCGTGAATGTGGTGCTTTGGCCTGGCCGCCTTCTAGCGGATTGGGGCGCCGGCCTCAATGCGCCCCGTTAACGCCAGCTCAAGATGCCGACGCCGGCGAAGAAGAAGCGCCCCAGCCCGACGGTGAACACCAGCGCACCCCACAGCGTGTGCTCGAGGAACACCGCCCAGAACGAGCGCGTCATCGCGTAGCGGGTGGCGAACAGCGTGCCCGTCGCCATGCTGCCGTAGACGGCGAGCTCGGTTCCGATCACGATGTGGCCAAGCCCGAACAAGACGCCGTTGAGGCCGATCGCCAGCCACCACGCGCGCCCGAACAGCGCCCCATAGCGGTGGAAATAGAAGGTGCGGTAGACGAGCTCCTGCACCACCACCGACATCGCCGGATAGAGCAGCATGATCCGTTTGTAGGTCTCGGGCCGGTTGCGCGGAAACTCCAAGAACCAGTCGGGATGGAAGGTCACGACGTAGTAGGTGACGGCGCCGCCACCCACGGCGAACACGGCGAGGATCGAGCAAAGCGTCGCCAAACCGAAGCCGCGCGTCAGCTCGCGCTTAATGGAGAACGTCGGATCGACCAGCAGGCACATGAGCACGATGCCCAAAACCGGCATGAGGGCGATGAACACCGGCAGGTGCAGATCATGCACGGCGATTGCGACGGCAAGCGGCGCGCCGATATAGATGAGCCCCATCTCGGCGACGAGCAGCACCCGGAACACGGGCGAAAGCTGCCGAGTTGAAAGCGTGCCGCCGGCGCACAGGATCCCCTCGGGCATGCTCCTCGGCTCCACGCGCGTCCCGTCCCATTCAAGCCGGCGGGCAGCCTAGTCGCCCGCGCTCCGCGCGTCCATTGGTGCCGCCGCGCGTAGCAGCCAGCGGCGCTCGATCTCCCGGGCGATGTCGTCGACCGAGTGCAGCGGCTCGTAGCGCCACTCCGGGATAGCGTCCAGCTGCTCGGGCAGCGGCCGCGTCGCGCCGCGCATCTCGAGTGCGGCATGAAAGCGGCGGAACTTCGCCGATCCGCCCGACGGGGTGAAGACGAGCACGGGGCGCCCGGTTGCGCACGCCTCGCCGGTGATGTTGACGCTGTCCGCCGTCACGACGAGCAGGTCGGCGTGCGCGAGGAAATCGCCATAGGGGTTGGCGCCGCTGCCGTCCCAAAGGACGCGGGGGAAGGGGCGGGTTGCCAGCTCCACCGCGTCGAGCAGACGCGCGTGCGTGCGCCGCGACGGCGTGACGAGGAAGCTCGCGCCGAGCCCTCCAAGCGATTGCAGCGCGCCGATCAGCCGGGCGTCGTCCTCGTCGCGAAACTTGTAGACGGCATTCTTGCCACCGAGAAGAACCGCGACGCGTGGGCGGCTGAGTGCGGCGATCGCGGGCGGCACCGTGCGCCGCAGCTCGGCCAGACGCGTTGCGGTGATGCTATGCGGCGCAGTCAGCGTCGTGAACACGTTGGGACCGCGCAGGCGGTCGTGCTCGGGGACCCAGATCATGTCGGCGGTGTTGAGCCCGGTCTTGGGGTCCTGCATCACCACCGTGAAAGTCTCCTGCCCCGCCTGGCGCCGCAAAGCCCGCATGTAGGGAACACTGCCGCGGCCGAGCGAGATGGCGACGGCGGGCCACGGCCGGGAAAATTTCCCGCCCGCTTGCCCGAATCGCTCCGACGGCGCCACGGGTCCCCAAGGCGCGGCAATTTTCCAGATGCCTTTCGGGTCGACGCGCTTCATCTCGTAGGCGAGGCCCAGCGCTTCGGCCACGCCTTGCGCCTGCACGTCCATCCCCGCCATACCTGTGGTGATAACCCACGCCCGCAAGCCCGCAAGCGGGCGCGCAGATTCGATATTTGCCTGGGTCTTGGTCGTCATCGGGGGCCTTTCTCACTGCTCCGCGTGCCCGTGTCGAGTCCCCTTCCCGCCGCAGGACGGGGCGCCGCGGGGGCCGTGCCGGCGCGGCTAGCCAAACGGGTGCGCATGGTGCAACGTCAGACGGCGGAACACCATTCAAGCTGGCGTCGGCACGCCGGCTCATGGAGAATCTATTCGATGCCCGCTCGCCTGGATCCGCTCGACTGGCGAATCCTCAAGGAGCTGCAAACCGACGGCCGCATGACCAACGTTGCGCTGGCCGCGCGCGTGGGGCTGTCGGCGCCGCCCTGCCTGCGCCGCGTGCGCGCACTGGAGGAGGCCGGGCTGATCGCAGGCTATACCGTGCTGCTCGACGAGCCGGCGCTCGGCTTCAAGCTTACCGCCTTTGCCATGGTGGGGTTGCACAACCAGGGCGAGACCGAGCTGCGTGCCTTCGAGAACCTGGTGCTCGGCTGGCCGCTGGTGCGCGAGGCCTACATGCTGTCGGGGGAGAGCGACTACATGCTCAAATGCGTCGCCCCCGAGCTGACGGCATTTCAGGAGTTCGTGCTCGGCACGCTGACGGCTGCCCCCAACGTTGCGAGCGTGAAGACGTTCCTCACCATCCGCCGCGCCAAACGCGAGCCGGGCGTGCCGCTTCCGGCGACCGGCAAGTGAGCCTGCCGCCGGTGGGAGCAACGGGCGAAGCCTATTTCCATTCGATCTTCAGGATCTTGTAGGAGCGGGCCCCCTTGGGCGTCGTCACCTCGGCGGTGTTATTCTTCGACTTGCCGATGAGGGCGCGCGCAATCGGCGAGGAGATGGAGATCTTGCCATCGCGCACGCTCGCTTCGAAGTCGCCGACGATCTTGTATTTGACCTTCTCGTCGGTGTCCTCGTCGACGAGCGTGACGGTGGCACCGAACTTCACCGTATTGCCCGACAGCGTCGAGATGTCGATCACGTCGGCGCGTCCGATGCGGTCCTCCAGCTCGGCGACCTTCGCCTCGTTGAGCCCCTGCGCCTCCTTGGCGGCATGGTACTCCGCGTTCTCGGAGAGATCGCCGTGCTGGCGCGCCTCCGCGATCTGCTGAATGATACGGGGACGCTCTTCCGATTTGAGGCGCTGCAGCTCGGTCTCGAGCTTCTTGAACCCCTCAATGGTCATCGGAACCCGTTCCATGGTCATTTCCTAGCATCTCCCATAGGCCTGGCACGGTTGCCAGGACCACCTTGACACACTGTCTTTCAACTCGTGTGGAACAGACCGCCCCGCGTACACGGATGGGTCCGATGGATTAGGATGGGTGTGTCACGAAGCTTTGCAAAGGCGCCACTCTCAATGTGCCTGCTTTTAGGGCCTTTATGGCCCGGGTGACCGCCACCGCACCGGCTAAAGTTGTATAATATGGGATGTGATGAAGCAAGGCGGTCCGCCGGATGTCCTTGCTGTCGG
>CAYUBZ010000264.1:0-3634 GCA_964443205.1 uncultured Hyphomicrobium sp.
GCCTCAGTTGCGAAAGCAGCGCGCTTTGATCGCCTCGGAGCCGACAATCGCCTTCGCCATCGTCAGCCCCATCCAATCTCTGGCCGGCTGCGCGACATGCACCGAGTCGCCGAAGATTTTTTTCCCGAACTTGGCATAGGCGTCGGACACATCGACGATGTCGTCATGCCCCTTGATCCGCGCGCGCGCCTTCTCGATCAGCCGCACGTCGGCCGGATCGGTGTAGTTCATGGGTTGAAAGAACGCGAGAAAGGCCGCCTTGCCGCAATGCCGCGAGGTGACGGAGTCCGCCAGCGTCTTGGCCAGGCCGAGGGTCTCCACGTACGTATCGAGGACGGCCTTCTCCCACGCCTCGCTCCACACGTCTTGTTGCCGGCGCAGGGCGACGAGGGGCGTCAAATTGAAGCCGGTGTCGATATTGCGTGCATCGAGCACTTTGTTGAGCAGCGCAAAGAACGCGGAGTTCTCGATCAGCGCCTTGTTCAGCGCGTTCGTCTCCTCGCGATAGAAGAAATTATAGGGATACCCGGGCCGCGGATCGTAGTAGCGCGCCTGGAAGATCTCGTTGTTGCCCCCGTAGAAGACGACCAGGTCGACGTCGTGCCCCAGCAGGGTTTCCACCATGCCATGCACGTGCTGGCGATGGTTCGAGCTGATCACCGAAAAATTGTAGACGCGCACGTCCCGGCCCCAGAGGCGGCGCAGCTCCGATTCCAGCGTCTCCGCGATCGGCGGGTTGCCGTGATATCCGGTCGAGCCGCCGTAGAAGGCGATTTTGAAGGCCTTCGAGTCGTCGCCGCGAAACAGCCGCCCCCGAAAGCCGTCGGCGTTGTTGCCGCCCGTATCCGGCTTGGCGCGAAACATCTCGTAGGGGTAGGGATAGCGGTCGGCGTTGTCGCTGCGGTAGTGCCATGGGTAGGTGGCTCTGAGCAGCGCGATGTCCACCACGATGGCGATGGCGGCCAAAACGATGGCATAGTTAAGCGCCTTGCCGATGGCCAGAAGCCAGGAACGCATCCCCACACGCCCTCACACACCGATTTTGGACGGAACGTCTGTCCGAAGCCCGAAAAGCACAAGGCCCCCCTTGAGGTTTTCCAGTGCCGATGTGCGGGGACGGGCTTGGTTGGCGTCTGGTGCGCCGAGGAACGATGTCTTAGTGTTGCCGAAATGCTGGCTTCAGGGGACGGGTCCGCGGCGCTCCGACAGCGGTGAGCACGGCGGGCCGGCGCCGTCGGGATAAGGGGTGGGGATGGCAAGCAATTTCCATGAGAGCTTCGGGCAGGATGCGGCCAAGCCTCCGTCCGAGCGATCCACGGGGCTGGTGTTCACCGGCGTAGCGGTGGTCGTCGCCTACATGTGGCGCAAAGATCCCCTCGTGCCTTGGTGTGCGCTTGGCATTGCGGCCGCACTGGCGCTCGTCAGTCTGCTGGCGCCGAGGCTCTTAAAGCCGCTCAACATCGTGTGGTTCAAGTTCGGGCTGGTGTTGCACCGGATCGTCAACCCCGTCGTGATGCTGGCGCTGTTCACCGTCGTGTTCGTACCGGCCGGCGCGCTCATGCGTCTGTGGCACGATCCGTTGCGGTTACGGCGCAAGCCCCAGGCCGCGACCTATTGGATCGACCGCAAGGCAAGCGGACATGCGGCCGGGTCCATGACCAACCAATTCTGAGCGCCGGCATCGGGCCGGCGGTTCGCCGATCAAAAATCGTCAGGGAGTGGAATTATGGCAGCACTGGCTCGAGAGTTTTTCGCCTACATGTCGGCGCGCAAGAAATGGTGGCTGGCACCGGTCATCCTCGTGCTTTTGATTTTCGGCGGGCTTTTGATCCTGGCGCAAGGGTCGGCCGTGGCGCCGTTCATCTACACGGTGTTCTGAGCGACCCCGACGAGGATCCATGCGTCTGCTAGGCATCTCAGCCTTCTACCACGACAGTGCGGCCGCCCTCGTCGAGGACGGCCGCATCGTTGCGGCTGCGCAGGAGGAGCGCTTCTCCCGCAAGAAGCACGATGCAGGCTTTCCCGATGCGGCCATCCGCTACTGCCTGGCTGCGGGGGGCGTCGATCTCGACGGCGTCGACCACATCGTCTTCTTTGAAAAGCCGCTCATCAAGTTCGAGCGGCTGATGGAGACCTACCTCGCCAACGCGCCCAGGGGCTTCTCCTCGTTCCGGATGGCGATCCCGGTGTGGATCAAGGAAAAGCTCTTCCAAAAGCCGAACCTGGAAAAGGCGCTCAAAGGTTATGCGCCGAGCGGCAAGGTCGAGGGCAAGCTTCTCTTCGCCGAGCACCACCAGAGCCACGCGGCCTCCGCCTTCTTTCCCTCCCCCTTCGAGGAGGCGGTGGTCCTCACCATGGACGGCGTGGGCGAATGGGCGACGACCTCGGTGGCGGTCGGCCGCGGCAACACGCTGGAAACGATGCGCGAGATTCAATGGCCGCACAGCATCGGGCTGCTCTACTCGGCGTTCACCTACTACACCGGATTCAAGGTGAACTCGGGCGAGTACAAGGTGATGGGGCTCGCGCCCTACGGCGAGCCCAAATACGCCGACCTGATCTTAGAGCATATCGTCGATCTGAAGGACGACGGCTCCTTCTGGCTGGACCAGAGCTATTTCAACTATGCGACCGGCCTCACCATGACGTCGCGCAAATTTGACGCGCTCTTCGGCGCACCCCCGCGCGACCCCGAGACCCCGCTCACCCAGCGGCACATGGACCTCGCCGCGTCGGTACAGAAGGTCACCGAGGAGATCATGGGGCGCATCACGCGTGATCTTGCGCGGACCTATGAGATCGACAACCTGTGTCTTGCCGGCGGCGTGGCGCTCAATTGCGTCGCCAACGGGAAAATCCTGCGCGACGGCGCCTTCAAGCGGATCTGGATCCAGCCGGCCGCGGGCGACGCCGGCGGCTCGGTGGGTGCGGCACTCGCCGCCTACCATCAGCACTTGGGTGGCCCACGCAAATTCAACGGCGCACTCGACGCGATGCACGGCTCGTATCTGGGGCCGGAGTTTGCCCAAGACGAGATCGAGAACCGCCTGGAGGCCGCGGGCGCCGCCTTCACCACGGTCGCCGATGAGGCCGAGCTCTATCAGCGCACCTGCGACGCGCTGGAAGCGGGTCATGCCGTCGGCTGGTTCCAGGGCCGCATGGAGTTCGGGCCGCGTGCGCTAGGCGGCCGCTCGATCCTCGGCGATCCGCGCAATCCCGAGATGCAAAAGAGGCTCAACCTCAAGATCAAGTACCGCGAGAGCTTCCGCCCCTTCGCGCCCTCAGTCCTGCGCGAGGACGTCGCCGACTACTTCGAGCTCGATGGCGACAGCCCCTACATGCTGCTCGTCGCCGACGTGAAGCGCAACCGGCGCCGCAGCATGACGGCCGAGGAGGAGGGTCTCTTCGGCATCGAGAAGCTCAACGTGGTGCGCTCCGATATCCCCGCCGTGACCCACGTCGACTACTCCGCGCGCGTGCAGACGGTGCACGCGGAGACGAACCCGCGCTATCACGCGCTGATCTCCGCCTTCAAGGCGCGCACCGACTGCGCCGTCCTGGTCAATACGAGCTTCAACGTGCGCGGCGAGCCGATCGTGTGCACGCCCGAGGACGCCTTCCGCTGCTTCATGGG
>CAYUBZ010000265.1:0-3627 GCA_964443205.1 uncultured Hyphomicrobium sp.
AGCATGAGCGAAAACCGCCTCGGCAAGGAGACGAGCCCCTATCTCCTGCAGCACCGGAACAACCCCGTCCACTGGTGGGCGTGGGGACCCGAGGCGCTGGCCGAGGCGAAGCGCACCGGCAAGCCGATCCTTCTCTCCGTCGGCTACGCGGCCTGCCACTGGTGCCACGTGATGGCGCACGAGAGCTTCGAGGACGAAGCGACGGCCGCCGTCATGAACGAGCTGTTCGTGAACATCAAGGTCGATCGCGAGGAGCGGCCCGACATCGACGCCATCTACATGGGCGCGCTGCACGCACTGGGCGAGCACGGCGGCTGGCCGCTCACCATGTTCCTCGACACGCAAGCGCGCCCCGTTTGGGGCGGCACCTACTTTCCCAAGGAGAGCCGCTTCGGCCGCCCGGCCTTCACCGACGTCTTGCGCCGCGTGTCGCAAGTGTTCCGCGATGAGCCAGACAAGGTCGCCCAGAACGCAGAGGCGTTGACGGAGAACCTGGCAGCGGCGCCGTCCGAACCGGGGCTGATCGCCGTCGACGACCGTCTGGTGAAGGGGCTGACGGAGAAAATGGTGCCGGCCGTCGATCCCGAGCGCGGCGGCATCAAGGGCGCGCCGAAGTTCCCGCAATTTAGTTTCTTCTGGCTGCTCTGGCGCGGCGGCATCCGCTACGACTTGGCACCCGCGCGCGACGCCGTCGTCACCACGCTTTCCAACATCTGCCAGGGCGGCATCTACGATCACCTAGGCGGCGGCTTCGCGCGCTACTCGGTGGACGAGCGCTGGCTCGCGCCGCACTTCGAGAAGATGCTCTACGACAACGCGCTGCTGATCGAGCTGCTGACCGAGGTCTATCGGGAGACCGCTTCGCCCTTGTTCAAGGCGCGCGTCGCGGAGACGGTCGACTGGCTCGAACGGGAGATGATCGCCGAGGGCGGAGGGTTCGCCGCCTCGCTCGATGCCGACTCCGAGGGCGTGGAAGGCAAGTTCTACGTGTGGTCGCTGGACGAGATCATAAGTGTCCTCGGCCCCGAGGACGGCCGCGTTTTTGCGCAAGCCTATGACGTCACCGCGGAGGGAAACTGGGAAGGCCACACCATCCTCAACCGCCTCTCTGCGCGCGATCTCAAAAGCGAAAGGGAGGAAAAGTCTTTGGCCGCGCTCCGCCAGAAGCTGCTCGCGGTGCGCGCAAAACGCGTGCGTCCCGGCTGGGACGACAAGGTGCTGGCCGACTGGAACGGCTTGATGATCGCCGCGCTCGCGCGCGCCGCGACGATCTTCGAGCGTCCGCACTGGCTGGAGCTCGCACAGCGCGCCTTCGATTTCGTGGCGACCCGCATGGTCACCGAAGGGCGCTTGCGCCATGCCTACCGCGACGGCCAGACCAAGGCCCCGGCCACCGCCAGCGACTACGCCAACATGATCTGGGCGGCGCTGCGCCTGCACGAGGCCACCGCCGAAGACCGCTATCTCGAGCAGGCGCGGGCGTGGACACAAGTGCTCGACCGGCACTACTGGATGGCGGAGCAGGGCGGCTATGCGACGTCAGCCGATGACACCCGCGACGTCATTGTGCGCATGCGCCCGGGATCGGACGATGCGACGCCCAACGCCAACGCGATCATGGTGTCGAATCTGACTTGGATCGGATCCCTGACGGGTGAGGCACACTATCTCGATCGAGCGGCTGCGCTGCTCGCCGCCTTTGCCGGCGACATCGGGCGTAACATTGTCGCACATACGGGCCTGCTGGCCGCCGCCATCGATGTCATGGCGCCCCAATTCGTGGTCATCGCGGGTCAGGATCTCGAAGGCGGACAAGGCCTTATGGAGGTCATCAGAACTATTTCTTTGCCCGGAGCCCTGCAATACGGCTTGGATGCGGGCCACGACTCGAAGCTTAAGGCCTTGCGTGATAAAGGGCCCGTTAAGCGGCGCAGCACAGCTTACGCTTGTCTCGGGCCCCAATGCTCGGCGCCTTTGACGGACGCACCTGAGTTCGGTAAGACCTTGAAAGGGCAACGAAGTCTGGGATGAACGCGAAAAATATGACAGGGTGCATCGACCGGAACCGCGTAGCGTTCACGCTCGTTTTGACAGCGTTAAAATAGCTCGCACTTAGGAAGCGGAAGCTTCACACGTTTGCGTTCGAATGACACCTCGTACCGGAGACCGTTGATGCCTCAACTGAGCGCAATCGTGCGCTACGGCTACGCGCCTTTCATGATGCTGGGCCTGACGGGCGCCGCCTATTGGGTGGTGGCGGATCTGGTCGTCGCGCGCGGCCATACCTGGGCCTATCTGTTGCTGGCACCGCTGCTCATGCTCGCTTATCTGACGGCCTTCGCCGCCGAGCGCATCGCCCCCTTCTTCGAGGACTGGAACGATCACGACGCGCACGGCGACACGCCGGCGACGTTCCTGCACGTCATCGTCTACGAGTATCAGTCGGTCGTCGGCGTGCTGCTGATCCCGGTGATCTGCTGGCTGTTCCCGTTCCAGGGCCTGTGGCCCACGCAGTGGCCGATGTGGGGCCAGCTGCTGATGGCCTTCATCATCTCCGACTTCGGCTTCATGGCGATGCATTACATCTCGCACCGCTACCCGCCGCTGTGGCGTCTGCACGCGGTGCATCACGGCGTCGGCCGGCTCTACGGCTTCAACGGCGTGCTGCGCCATCCGCTGCACCAGATCATCGACATGGTCATCGCCAACATGCCGCTCGTCATCATCGGCATGCCGGTGCCGGTGGCGTTCGTGCTGGGCTTCCTCATCTCGGTGACGCTGATCGTGCAGCACTCCAACGTCGATGCGCGGCTGGGGCCGCTGCAGAAACACCTCTCGATCGGGCGCATCCATCACCTGCATCACGTGAACTGGGGCACGGAGGGCGACTGCAATTTCGGTCTCTTCCTGACGATCTGGGACCGCCTGCTCGGCACCTTCCAAGAGACGCCGTCGCGCACCATCACGCCCGCCGACTTGGGCGTCGACGAGGTGCCGAACTTCCCCAAGGGCTACGTGGAGCAGCTGCTGTTTCCGATTTTCTATAAGCCGGGCGAAGGCGAGCCCGAGCGCTATCGCAAGCCCGCCGACAGCGCGCCAACGCCTGCGCAGGAAGCCCGCCGCATCGTGGATGCCGCGGAATAGAGTCCACTCGCGTAACGCTGGTCGCGAGGCAAATTCACCAACGGAACAGACCGAATCCGACAAGCAATAGCCCCGGCGTGTGACCGGGGCTTTTGGAGATCATCAGCGGATGTATCGAGGCTGGTGCTTTACTTGCCGTCGGGCACGATGCCTTGCTGCTTGAGGTAGGTGCCGCGTTCATCCGAGATGCGTTTGCAGCTTTCGCGCCATGCTTCCTTGGTCATGTGGGTCCCTGGGTCCCAGCGGCTGACACACGATTCAAGGGGTTCTGTTCCCAAATACATTGGCCTTTCACCCGCTGCGGCGGGCTTGTCTTCGGCGCTCGCCGGCACCGAGAAGGCGAGGACACTCAAGAGGGCGAGAGGCAGAATTTTGGTTGTCATGAGGAAATCTCGCGCGAAAAGTCTTCGCACGTAACATCGCACTTTCCGACGAATACGGCGTATGCGGAAAGCATGCAATTTCTGCTAAATCGAACAGAGC
>CAYUBZ010000266.1:0-3625 GCA_964443205.1 uncultured Hyphomicrobium sp.
AGCCAGACCCTTAAGTCGCCGCGCGCGGGCGCCGGAAGGCTGCCCTTTTGTTTTTAAGTCGCAGCGCTTCTGGCGCCCGCGCTCCCTTTTTCGCATGCCCTCGGGCGGAAACGCCGCGAGGCCAAAGGCGCGTACCCCCCGGGAAAAAACGGGTGTCATCCTCGGGCTTGTCCCGAGGACCCACCCATCGACACGCTCAGGTGTCGATCAGTTGGGCAAACGTCCACAACGAGCTTCCTGCGAGGGGGGCAAGCGGAGAGTTGGGTCCTCGGGACAAGCCCGAGGATGACAAGCGTGGTGAGACAAGCCCCGCGATGACAGGATGCGACCCCTCAGCCCTTGTGCCCCGCGCCCGTGTCGTCGTTGAACGCATCCGCGATGATCGCGTGATACCAGGCGCGGCCCTCGGCAACGTTCTTTGCGCGCACCTCCGCGCTCTCGCTAGGCTTCGAGACGAAGCTGCCGCTGGGCTCCAGAAACCCTTTGCCGTCCTTGTCCCCCGGCTTGTAGCTGGCGCCGATCTTGATGCTGTCGTCGGCGGCGAGCAGCGACCAGCAGGTGTTGCGATAGCGCGGCGGGTAGCGCTCGGCACCCGCCAGATCGGCGAGCAGGTCGGCGGCGACCACCTTGCCTTGGCTGTTGGCGGAGAACGCCGACTTCGGCATCGCCGCCGCGATCGAGGAATCGCCCAGCACGTAGACACCCTCGAGCTTGGTGGAGGCGAAATTATCAGGCTTGATCGGGCACCAGTCGCCGTCGGCGCAGCCGGCCAGATGCGCGATGTCGCCGGCCTTCTGCGGGGGGATGATATTGGCGACCGCCGCTTTCATGCGCGTGCCCGATTGGGTGACGACCTCCATCGTCGCGGGATCGACGCGCACGACGCGGAAGTCGTCGATCTCGTTGGTGAGATTGAGATCGATGATGCCGTCGTAGTATTTGGCGAACGCCTCCTCGAAGGCCGGCTGCTTGGAGAACGTGCGCTTGGCGTCGAAGATGACCAGCTTGGACTTGGGCTTCTTGGTCTTGAGGAAGTGCGCGATCATGCACGCGCGCTCATACGGCCCCGGCGGGCAGCGATAGGGGTTGTCGGGTACCGCCATCACCACGACGCCGCCGTCCTCCATCGCCTCCAGCTGGCGCATCAGCAAAAGCGTCTGCTCACCCGCCTTCCAGGCATGCGGCATGATCTCGGCGGCTTGCGCCGAGTAGCCCTCGATCGCCTCGTATTTGAAATCGATGCCGGGAGACAGCACGAGACGGTCGTAGGGGAGCGCCGTTCCGCCGGCGAGCGCGACGGTCTTCTTGGCGGCGTCGATATTGTAGGCCGTGTCGATGGCCACGTTGATGCCGAGCTTGCGCAACCCGTCGTAGGAGTGCTGCAGCGAGTCAAACGTGCGAAAGCCGCCGAAATAGTGGTTGGAATTAAAGCAGGTCGTGTAGATGGGCTGGCTCTCGACGACCGTCACGTCGAGCTGCGGGGCCTCGCTTTTCAAGATGCGCGCCACCGTGGCGCCGCCCGCGCCGCCGCCGACGACGACAACCTTGGCGCTTCCCTTGGCGATGGCCGCGGTGCGCAGAAACGCCGGGCTTGCCGCGGCAAGCCCCAGTCCCCCGATGAGCCGCGTGAACTCCCTACGATTAATCATGGTCATGATGCCTTGTCCCCGGCGCGCCATACCCGATATCGTTAGCGGGGCCGACGACACGTCGCAACGGACAATCCGGCAGATGGCCGACAAGCTAAATGTCATGATGCTGCACCGCCGCGATTTCGTGCTGCGCGCGGGCGCGGCGGCGCTGCTCGCCGCCATGCTTGGCATCGCTCGAAATGCGGACGCCGCGGAGCACAGCGCCGCGTTCGACGCCGCGCTGGCGGCACTCATTGGTGCCGCGACGCCGCGAGACGGGGGCATCGAGATGGACCTGCCCGACGCGGTCGAGAACGGCGACTACGTTCCGCTAGCGCTCGCCGTCGACAGCCCGATGACGCCGCAGAGCCACGTGAGGGCCATCCACCTGCTCTCCACCGCCAACCCGCGCGCGACCGTTGCGACCTTCCGCTTCACGCTGCTGTCGGGAAAGGCCCGCGTGACGAGCCGCATGCGGCTTGCCAAGACGCAAGAGGTGGTCGCCGTTGCCGAGCTGAGCGATGGCACGTTCCTGATGTCGACGCGCTCGGTCGACGTGAAAATCGGCGGCTGCGGGCTGTGAGGGGATTGGACATGCCATGAAGAAGCCCCCGCGCATCAAGGTCCCGCAAAGCATGAAGCCGGGCGAGATCGTCGAGATCAAAACGCTCGCGACCCACATCATGGAGACCGGCAACCGCAAGGATGCCGCGGGCAACATCATCCCGCGCGACATCATCCACACGTTCACCGCCACGTTCGCAGGACAAGAGGTTTTCTCCGCCGAGCTGGGGCCCGGCATCGCCGCCAATCCCTACATCGCGTTCTACTTGAAGGTTCCCGGTCCCGGCGCGCTCGAGCTCGTCTGGCTCGACGATGAGGGCGGCAAGACGGTCGAGACCGTGCCGCTCAACGTCGTGTGATGCAGCTAGGCCTTTGGACCCTGTAGCCGCCGCAAAAGGCGCTCGCCGGCAAGCGACGTGCGGCTCCAAAGGTCCCGCGCATGCACCGGAAGCCGGCGGCCAAACGCAACCGCCTTCGGTGTCAGCGTCGTCCAAGACGCAACGAGACTGGGCCGCAACGCGTTCGATGTGCGCCGCAGATTACCATTGACCCGCCACTTGACGACGCGGCCGTAGCGCCAAACCCACGTCCCTCGGACCCACGCAAACAGCGAGTCCTGCCATGGCACGAAGCTGTCGCAGGCGCGCTGAAACCAGCCGATCTGCATCAGCGTCGGCTTGGTCAGGAGGAAGATACGTGCGATCAACGCTGTGCTGATGAGCTTGGCCAGCAGCACCACCACGGCCGCCGTCACCAAGCGCCCCGTTGCCACCAGGTACACGCCGAAGACCTCGGCGAAAAACAGGAAGGCGGCCGGGATGCCGAGTACGACCAGCGCGCCGTAAGACGGCAGACCCGCAATCCACAACTCGGTGAGCGCCCAGATCCGGAAGCGGGCGAGCCGCGCCAGAAGATTGGAGAGCGGGCGCCAGCCCCACTCCTCGAAGAGGAGGACGAGTGCGAGGAGAACCTTGAGCGCAAAAATGAGATACGGGCGCACGCGCCGCCACAGCGCCACGGCGCCGCGCGCCAGGAGAGCGGCGGCGATCCCGAGCCCGCCCGCAAGCCGGCGCGCCAGCTCCTTTATCCAGGGCGTAAGTTGCGCCCACATCGCGGCTGTCTCCCCGTGCGCCCGGCAACGGCGCGGGCGACCGCTCAAATTAGTCCCCGCCCACTCTCAGCCCCGTTAACCTGCCGGTCCACCCCGGAGCGTCGCGCTTGCCAGCCCTACTTCACGCCTACGAGCCGCAAGTCCTCTGGCCGCAAGGCGCCGGCGCGCTCCGCCTCCTCCAGCGCATGCGCGAGCTCCTCGCGCGCCTTCTCGGCCTGGCGCTGACGCGCCCACAGGCTGGCGTAGAGGCCGTTCTTGGCGATGAGCTCGGCGTGCGTGCCCTGCTCGACGAGCCGGCCCTTCTCCAGCACCAGGATGT
>CAYUBZ010000267.1:0-3617 GCA_964443205.1 uncultured Hyphomicrobium sp.
TCCGTGTCGTTCACCGGCGGGCCGTCGGTGACCATCAAGTCGCACCACAACGTGGGCGGGCTGCCGGAGCGCATGAACCTCAAGCTGATCGAGCCGCTGCGCGAGCTGTTCAAGGACGAGGTGCGCGCGCTGGGGCGCGAGCTGGGGCTGCCGGAGCACTTCGTCAAGCGCCACCCGTTCCCCGGGCCGGGGCTCGCCATCCGCGTGCCGGGCGCCGTGAGCGAGGAGAAGCTCGCCATTCTGCGCTTAGCCGACGCCATCTATCTCGACGAGATCCGGCAAGCCGGCTTGTACGATGCGATCTGGCAGGCGTTCGCGGTGCTCTTGCCGGTGCGCACCGTCGGCGTGATGGGGGATGCGCGCACCTACGATTTCGTGTGTGCGCTGCGCGCGGTGACCTCGACCGACGGCATGACGGCGGATTATTACGATTTCAGCCACGAATTTTTGGGCCGCACCGCGACGCGCATCATCAACGAGGTGAAGGGCATCAACCGCGTGGTCTACGACATCACCTCGAAGCCCCCCGGCACCATCGAGTGGGAGTAGGTACCCATAACCCTCTACCCGCATCATCAGCCCGATATCATATCTCTGCAAAGTCGGCGGCTTCTAATCAGCGGCAAGGATCAAGGACATGCCCACTGTCACCACCAAGGACGGCGTCGAGATCTTCTACAAGGACTGGGGCTCGGGTCAGCCCATCGTGTTCAGTCATGGCTGGCCGCTGTCGGCCGACGACTGGGACGCGCAGATGCTGTTCTTTCTCAATAACGGCTTCCGCGTCATCGCCCATGACCGGCGCGGGCATGGCCGCTCGAGCCAGGTCGCCGATGGCCACGATATGGACCACTACGCCGACGATCTCGCGGCGGTGACGGCGCATCTCGACCTCAAGAACGCCATCCATGTCGGCCATTCGACCGGCGGCGGCGAGGTCGTGCACTATCTCGGGCGGCACGGCGAAAGCCGAGTGGCCAAGGCGGCGATCATCAGCGCGGTGCCGCCGCTGATGCTAAAGACGGACGCCAATCCCAATGGTCTTCCCAAGAAAGTGTTCGACGATTTCCAGGTGGCGCTCGCAGCCAACCGCTCGCAATTCTACCTCGATGTCGCCTCGGGGCCCTTCTACAACTACAACAAGACCGGCAAGCCCGCCGAGGCGAACATCCGGAACTGGTGGCGGCAGGGCATGATGGGCGGCGCCAAGGCGCACTACGACGGCATCGTCGCGTTCTCGCAGACCGACTTCACCGAGGACCTGAAGAAGATCACGGTGCCGGTGCTGGTGATGCACAGCGAGGACGACCAGATCGTGCCTTATGTCGCGGCCGGGCCATTGTCGGCGAAGCTTCTGAAGAACGGCACGCTGAAGACCTACAAAGGCTTTCCGCACGGCATGCCGACGACCGAGGCCGAAACCATCAACGCCGACCTGCTGGCCTTCATCAAAGGCTAGGCTCGGTCGGCGAAGCCGATAACGCGGTTCTCGCTGGGCGTTCGGGCTCGGTAACGAAAGGCGGCGGCAGCGCGAATGAGGCGGGGAAACCCGTTTCTCATTTGCGAGGACCCCATGAAATTTCTCGTCGATTTTCTGATCAACGGGCCCGAGCGCCTGTCCGCCGTCTTCGCCTGGCTGCCGCCGCTGTTTGCGCGCCTCGTCGTCGGTTGGGTCTTTATGGGGACCGGCTGGACCAAGCTCAACAACCTCGACCAGATCACCGAGGGGTTCATCTCCTGGGGAATTCCGTTCCCGTATGTGATGACCCCGTTCGTTTCCGCCGTGGAGTTCGTCGGCGGCCTGCTGCTGCTGGCAGGCCTCTTCACGCGGATTGCCGCCGCGCCGCTCGTCATCGTGATGATCGTGGCGGTCATCAGCGCCAAATGGGGGCAGGTCGACTCGCTGGAGACGCTGCTCGGCTTCGAGGAGCTGGCCTACATGGCGCTGTTCGGCTGGCTCGCCGTGGCTGGCCCGGGCCCGGTTTCAGCCGACCGGCTCTTGCAGCACTGGCGCGCGCGCCAGCCTTAGCCTCGTCTCCCCAAAAAAAAAGCCCCGCGGGATGCGCGGGGCTGAGGTGCGGGAGGCAGGTGGAGGAGAGTGCAAGCGGCAAGTGCAGGAGGCAGTTGAATTCGATGAGCCGACTATGGGGGATGGCGGGGCGCGGCGCTGTTCCCCGCGGCACAGGGCCAAAAAAAGTTGCGAGCTCTTATTTTGCCGCTCAGCCGCCCATGGGCCGCGGCCCCCACCACAAAAAAGCCCTCCAGCCCAAAGGCTGGAGGGCAAGTGCCCGGCCGGAGTCCGGGGGGACGGGGGACGAGGAGGCGTCCGGCCGGGAGCTCAAGTCCCGTGGGTGGAAGGCGTGTGGTGGTCTCCTTTGCTGCGGGTCGTAAGGCTCCGTATTGCGTGATCCTGTCTAGGGGAGGCGGGCATAGCGCGCTGTTCCCCAGGGAACAGGTGTCAGTCGTCGTCCCCGTCATCGAGACCCAGGATCTCGCTGGCGGCGGCCGCAGCCGCGGCCGCGGACACGGTGTCCTCCGCGTCGCCGTAGCAATCGCAGTCAGAGGTATAGGTCTCGTCGTCGTCGTGGAGGCCCTGCAGCAGGTAGGAGCTGAAATGGCCGTGGCCGTAGCCGCCAGCCTGGGCGGCCTGGGCGCCGCCGAGGGCTGCAACGAGGACGGCGGCGGAGGCGAGAAGCGTGATTTTGAGGTTGGATTGCATGGGTTTGTCTCCGGTTGCGAGCAAGACCTGCCGCGGTGGCGCGGCACGCCTTCTTTGCGAGCGGGCCCGTCTCAGGTGCAGCCGCTCGCGACGGAATTGGGTAGTGATACGGAGGCCTACGCGCTGTTCCGGACGGCACACATGGGAGTTGCGGAAATGAACCGGGCCCGGATGCGTGCGCCGCAACCTGCAACTCTGTCCACTTTGACTTCGACTCTGTCCGCTTGCCACCTCAGTCGAAATGCGGCAGGAATTACAGTCGTGTCGTATTCATTAGACGGTTTTGCCGCACTGAAGATCAGTAGGGTTCCGCGGGATCCGGACGACTCGGGGGTTTCACATGCGTAACAAGTCGGGAAATTGGTTTTTCTTGGCCGCGGCGGCTCTCGCCGCGAGCTTGAGCGTGAGCACCATCGCCGCAGCGGCTCCGCCAGGTATCGGCATGAAGGTGCCGGGCGTTCGAAGTGCCGTTTTGCAGGTCTACGAGCACAACTATGGCGACTACACGGTTGACGGTAAATTCTATTGGCGATCGGAGTACTATTCGCCGCGATGGCACCACCACTACTCCGACTGGTCCGACGACTACGTATGGTCGCCGCCGCGGCGTAGAAGCTGCGGCGAGTTCTACTACTGGAACGGCCGCTGCTGCGTCGACGCACGATGGCATCCCCCATACGTGGGGCCGAAGTGTTGCCGTTAGGGCGCGGGCGAAGCCGAGCTTTCGCAAGGAGCTTCGCGCAGGCGTCGTGTCGGGAGCCGAGGCGTTAGACTCTAGCGGCGGCGGATGGGCGCTGCGCGAGGATCGCGAGGATCGTCTCCGCGCTCGCGTCCGCGGGCAGCCGCGCAAAGTCGGCATCGACGTCGAGCGCCGTCTCTAAAAGCCGGTGGAACTCCT
>CAYUBZ010000268.1:0-3582 GCA_964443205.1 uncultured Hyphomicrobium sp.
GTATCGCCGTCGGGCAGGCCCTCGATCAGGCTCTTGGTGCCGTGCGCCTTGGCCTCCTTGCGCACGAAGAAGGCGTTGACCGGCTTGGCGCCGCCATGACTCACCGCCGCGACCGCCGACGCAATCGGCACCGCGCCCATCTCCAGCCCGCCGATCAGGTCGGCGTCAAGCCCGCTGATCTTATCGAGGATCAGCGTCGCGATCAGATGCGCGCCTTCGGCGTCGAGCATCGTCGGCTTCATATTGAAGTAGTACGTAGAGGTCCGCCCCGAGGCGAGCGTCACTTGCTTGCCCGACTGGAACGAGCGGGCCTTGATGATGGCGATCAGCCGCGCGCGTGCCTTATCGTCCGCCATCGTTAAGCCCTCCCCGCTAGTATGATGATCGAGACGTTCGCCCCATCATCTGCGGCCGCGTCGAGAAGCGAACGTCTCGATCTGAATCATACTAGCCGCATTGAGTCTGGGAGTGTCCTTCAGATCGCGAAATTCGTTCCACACGTGCGGCACAAGACGACGAATTTCGCGATCAGGACACTCCTCGCCCCGTTGCGCAATCGCTCAACTTCGCTATCAGTGTCAAGCCCGCGCGTCACGCGCTCCAAGGGACTTGAAGATGAGCGCGCCCCATGACCTTTTTTCCCCTGAAGCTTGAGCGGCTCGAATGCCCCTGCCGCTGCGCGATCGACGGGTTGGCCGCCCGCCCGCGCCTGGCGGCGGCAGCACTTCTGGCGCTGGCGCTCGTCTCCTACCTCCCCGGCCTGCTGGCGCTGCCGCCCGTCGACCGCACCGAGGTCATTTACGCGGAAATGGCGCGATCCATGCTGGAGCGCGGCGACGCCATCGACGCGCAGTTCCAGGGCAAGCGCTTTGCCTTCCGGCCCATCGGCGTCACGTGGGCCCAGATGGCGTCGGGCAAGGTGCTGGGAAAGCGCGCGCAGGCCGCGATCGCCACCTACCGGCTGCCCTCGCTGTTGGGGGGCATGTTGGCCGTGCTCAGCCTTTGGTGGCTGTTGCGGCCGCTCGTCATGGCGCGCTCAGCGCTCATCGCCGCGGCGCTGTTCGCTGTCACGCCCATTGTGGCGCTGCAATCGCAGCTGGCGATCCCCGAAGGCCCGCTGCTGCTGGCGATCGTCGTCGCCCAGCTGACGCTCTTACGGCTCTACTGCGCGCCGAAACCTGTGCACGGCACCGAGCTCGCGCTCGGCTTCTGGGCGGCGCAGGGCTTCGGCATCCTTCTCAACGCGCTCGCCGTGCCGATCCTGTCGCTGTCGACACTTGTGGCGCTTTACGTATTTGACCGCAACGTCGCCTGGCTGAAGCGCCTGCGCCCGCTCGCCGGCATACCGGTGATGCTCATCATCGCCGCGCCGTGGCTCCTGGTGCGCGCGCATTTCGACGGCATCCCGTTCAGCTCCATGGGCTGGTGGGACATCCTCACCGCGCTGGGCGGCGCGCAAGACATGAAGTGGAAGGCCGCGCCGCTGACCTTCTCGCTCGCCTTTGTCCTCGGCTTCCTGCCGGGCGCGCTGCTGCTCGTCCCCGCCATTAAACGGCTGTGGACACACCGCGCCGCAGCGATGCCGCGCTTTCTTTTCTGCTGGCTCGCCGGCTACCTCGTCTACCTGGAGCTGATTGCGTCCAAGCCCGCGCTCTACACCGTGCAGGCGCTGTTCCCGGCCGCCGCCATTGCGGTCGCGCTCTCACTGGAGAAGGAGGGTCGGCTCGCGCTCCCCGACTATATGCTGCGGCTGCCGGCCTGGCTGGTGCTGCCGGGCATGGCGGCGTTGTTTGCCGGCGTCTTGTGGTTCGCGGCGACGCCGCCCGACGCCGCGATCGTGCTGGGCGCAATTCTCGTCACGGTGCTCCTCACGCTCGCCGCGCAGGCTGCGCGTGACAAGCTCGCCGCCGCGTGGCTGAGCTTGAGCGTCGTCGGCTTCGCGCTGCTGCTCGGCTTCACCTTCGGCGTGCTGCTGCCGCATCTCAAAAAAGTCTGGCCCGCCGCGCGCATCGCTCACGTGATCGCACCGCTCGAGCACTGCGTCGTCGGCCCGGTCGCGGTCGCGGGCTTGCGCGAGCCGTCGACCGTGTTCGTCTTAGGCCCCGACAGCCAGCCGGGCATCGTTGAGATTGCCGACCGCATGGCGGGCGGCGAGGACAGCATCGCCGTCATCGAGGACCGCTGGCAGGAGGACCTCCTCACCGCGCTTGCGGAACGCGGCGCCAAGCTGCCCGCCCGCGCCGGCTGCGTCGAGGCGTTCAACGTCATGCGCGGCTGCCCGCTCCACTTCTCCATCTACATCACCGGCGCCCCGCGGCTCGATCCCAAGTGCAAGATCGCACCCCGCTTCGCCTGCAAGGGGCCCGTCCCGCGATCGCCGGCCGCCGCCTTCTCCCGCTGCCGCTGATCCGCGCGAGCTTGTGAGCGGCCCCGCATGTGGGCTATGCCGGTCGCAACGCTCCCTTAAGCCGCAAACTCCAGGATGCCCCCAAATGACCGACGTGGTGACCGAGATGGCCGAGCCGCAATTCAATCCTGAGAGCCCCCCTGAGCTCAGCGTCGCGCAAGTCTTCAACGCGCCCGAGGCGCCGACGCTCAAAAAGCTCAAGGGCAAGGTCGTCGTCGTCACAGCCTTCCAGATGCTGTGCCCGGGCTCGCTGCGCCACGCACTCCCGCAAGCGCAACGCCTCGCGCGCGCGTTCAGCGCCGACGAGGTCGCCGTCCTCGGCCTGCACATGGTGTTTGAGAACCACAAGGACATGACGCCGTCGCTGCTCGAGCCGTTCCTGAAGGCCGAGCGCATCACCATTCCGGTTCTCGTCGACAAACTGAACGGCGCCGGCGTGCCGCAGACCATGGCGGCCTACGGCATGCAGGGCACGCCGACGCTCTTGCTGTTCGACCGCCAGGGGCGCCTGCGCCGCCACTACCTCGGCGCCGTCGACGACGTGCGGCTGGGCGCCGAGATCATGGCGCTCGCCCTTGAGGACCCCAAGGCGCCGCGCGAGGTGTCGATCGGTATCGAGCAGCGCTTGGCGGCAGCCCTCGTCGACCCCGAGCCGCATCACCACCATGACGGCGACTGCTGCGGCGGCGCCCACGATCATGATCACGACCACGCGCACGATCACGAGCACGGACCGGGCTGCGGGCACGTGCACGGCCCCGGCTGCGACCACAAGCACTAGGATTCCGAGCCGTCGTCCCGTGCGACACGCCGCGCGGTCCCTTCTTTGGCAACGCCCCTCACCCGCCGCGCATGCGTTCCGCATGCCGCGGCGACCTCTCCCCCCGGGAGAAGTGGGGTAGCGCTAACGGCTTGCTCTTTCACCTCTCCCAGGGGGAGAGGTCGGAAGCGAATGCAAATGAGCTTCCGGGTGAGGGGTTGTTCCCGTAGCTGCGTGTGGCCTTCATCCGGCCCCCCGAATCGCGTTAGTGACCCCTACAAGTCGAATGACGGGGGCCGGGATGGTCGAGCGCGTATCGGGCGGCAAGGACGACCGTGAGGAGGCGCCGGGCGGCCGCGCGCGCCCCAAGCCGCGCAAAGCCGCCAAGCCCGCCAAAGCCGCCTTCGACAAGAAG
>CAYUBZ010000269.1:0-3572 GCA_964443205.1 uncultured Hyphomicrobium sp.
CCGCCGACGGCGCCGATGTTCTGGTGGTCGTCACCGAGTGGAACGAGTTCCGCGCGCTCAATCTCGAGGCGGCGAAGGAAACGATGCGCGGCGACGTGCTGGTGGACTTGCGCAACGTCTTTCCGCCCGATCTGGCGGAGGCCGCGGGCTTGCGCTATTCGGGCATCGGGCGCGGCAAGGCCGGGTGAGACAGCCTAGTCGGCCGCTGCTGCCGGCCTCCTGCTTTGGTCCGGTCGCATCGACACGTCGGCTCCTCGCGCGAGCACCCTCTCCAGCACGGCCTCCTTCGGACCGATCGCCCGCATACGGCCTTCCACAAGCGCCAGCACGGTGTCGACGGCCGCCAGCGCCGAGCGGCGGTGTGCAACGACAATGACGATGCCGCCGCGCCGGCGCACCGAGGCGATCGCGTCCGTCAGGTCGTGCTCTCCGTCGGCGTCGAGGTTGGCGTTGGGCTCATCCAGCACGACGAGGAACGGCGCGCCGTAGAGCGCGCGCGCGAGTGCCAACCGCTGACGCTGGCCGGCGGACAGCACGACCCCCCCGTCTCCGATGTCGGTCGCATAGCCGCCGGGCAGGTGCTCGATCATCTCGTGCACGCCGGCCGCGCGCGCCGCAGCCGTGATCGCCGCCTCGGTCGCGCTTCGATCGAAGCGCGCGATGTTGTCGGCGATCGTCCCTTCGAACAGCGCGATGTCCTGGGGCAGATAGCCGATGTGACGGCCAAGCGCGTCGGGGTCCCACTGTGCGATCGGCCTGCCGTCGAGGCGCACGCTGCCCGCCTGCGGCTGCCAGGCGCCGACGAGCGCGCGGGCCAACGTCGTCTTGCCCGACGCACTGGGGCCGACGATCCCCAGCCCGGCGCCGGCTTGCAGCTTAAAGCCGACCTTGCGGACGACAGGGGCGCTTGCGCCGGGGGGCACGACCGAGAGGCCCTCGACGCTTAAGCTGCGATGCGGCTTTGCGGCGTGCGGCCGGGGCGCGGCCTCCTCGAAACTCGCTGCGAGCAGCACCGCGAGCCGCGCGTGCGCCTGGCGCGCGGCGACGAAGCTGCGCCAATAGGCAATCGCCGTCTCGACCGGTGCCAGCGCGCGGGAGAGAACGATGGAGGCGGCAATCATCGTCCCCGGAGATCCTCGGTGGTGGATCACCAGATAGGCGCCGAGACCCAGGATGCCCGACTGCAGCGCCGGGCGCGCCACCTTGATCATGGCGCCGATGACGTTCGCCAGCCCCATCGCGCGCAACTGCGCGTCGAGGTGCCGGTCGTTGAGGGCGCACCAGCGATCGCCCAGGTGCTCTTTGAAGCCCATGGCGCGGATGGCTTCGGCATTGCGCCTGGCCGCCGTCGCGAAGGCCGACCGCTGCGACGCGCATTGCGCCGCCGCTCGGACGGGCGCGGCACTCCCGGTCTCGGCGAGCAGCATCAGCCCGACGAGCCCCACCGCGCCCAAGGTGGCGAGCAGCCCGAGCAGCGGGTGCATCAGGTAGATGACGCCCAGATAAAGCGGCATCCAGGGCATGTCGAAGAGGGCCGTCGGTCCCGGACCGGACAGAAAGGCGCGGATCTGATCGAGGTCGCGCACGGGCTGCAAGTTGTCGCCGCTGGTGCGTCCCTTGAGCGGCAAGAGCTGCACGATGGCAAAGACACGCGCACTGAGGCTCTGGTCGATGCGCAGGGCCGCCCGGCCCATCAGCGCCAAGCGCAGCACATCGAGCGCTCCGCTCGAGGCGTAGAGAGCGAGCATGAGAAGGGTCAGAAGGGCGAGCTTGGAGACGCTCCGCGACGGCAGCACGCCGTTGTAGATCTCGAGCATGTAGAGCGGGCCGGTGAGCGCCAGAATATTGATGGCGCCGGACAGCAGCCCGGCCATGAGAAACCGGCGCCGGCTTTGGTGCAATGCGCGCGTAATGGCGCAAGTCTCGGCTCGCGGCCGCGTCCAGTCCCGCCGCACCATCCCCCTCCCTCGACACGCGGACGGAGGGGCGCGCCGATAATGAACGCCGTCAAATTGCCGGAAGGGCGCCGAAAGCCCTGCCGAGCGGGCTTGGCATGGTAGCCGCTCCGTGGCCGCGGCACTACCAAAGGTTGAATGAGGGCTGTGGATCGCGAAAAAGGAGAATTGCTCGTCAGCGGCTTACGGACGCCCAGACCCGGCGTGGGGACCAGGGTGCAAGCCCCGCCGGGACAAGCAAGAAACCAGGTCATTGTCGCCTGGCCCAACGAAATTGGAATACAAAAGCGCAAGACTGGTCCCAGCCATACCCGAGACTCCGTGCGACACTTCGGTCAAGAACCGGGCCTTCGACCCGACAAACTCAACCTGAAAGGGAGCGTTCCAGGCATGACACAGCTGCAATCGCTCGCAGGCTATTTCACCGGCTGGGCCGGTGGCAGGCCGGCCCGGGAGGCGGTGGCGGCGACGGTGCACGCTCTGGCCGGAGCCGCCGTGGAGTTGGCAACGCTGCTGGGTCAGGGCGCGCTCGCCGGCCCGTTGGGGCGCCCCACGGGCAAACGCGGCGAGGTCGACGAGCAAAAGGAGATCGACGTTGTCACCAACGATCGCATCGTGGCGGCGCTGAAGGCGGCGCCCGTCGCTGCGGTCGCGTCGGAGGAGATGGAGGAGCCGCTGCTCCTCGACGCGACGGCGCCGCTTCTGGTGGCCGTCGATCCGCTCGACGGCTCATCCAACATCGACGCCAATGCCTCGATCGGCACCATCTTCACGGTGCTGCCGGCCCTGCAGCACACGGGCGCCGAATCCGACTTCCTGCAGCCCGGCGTCAACCAGCTGGCGGGCGGCTTCTTCGTCTACGGGCCGCAGACCGTGCTCGTGGTGAGCGTCGGGGCCGGAACGCAGATCTTCACGCTCGATCGCCGCACCGGGACGTTCGTGCTGACCCACCCGAAGGTCGAGATTCCGCCGTGTGTGGCCGAGTACGCCATCAACGGCTCCAATTCCCGCCACTGGGACGAGCCGGTGCGCACCTACGTGGAGGACTGCAAGCGCGGCAAGGAGGGTCCACGCCGCGTCGACTTCAATATGCGCTGGACCGGGTCGCCGGTCGTCGACATCTATCGCATTCTGTCGCGCGGCGGCATCTACCTCTACCCGGGTGACAAGCGGCGCGAGTTTCGCAACGGTCGGCTGCGGCTCATCTACGAGGCAAACCCCATCGCGTGGGTCGTGGAGCAGGCCGGCGGCGCCGCCTCGACCGGCGTGGAGCGCGTGCTCGAGGTTGCGCCCACCTCCCTGCATCAGCGCGTGCCGCTGATTGCGGGCTCGCGCTCGGAGGTGGAGCACGTGGTGCGGCTGCACGATGGCATGCAGATTAAGGGCGAGCGCTCGCCGCTGTTCAGCCGCCGCGGATTGTTGCGGTTCTGATCTCAGGCAAACTCACTCAACAAGAACGCTAAAGAGAGAGCATGTCAGCAAAGCATCCCATAATCTCGGTCACGGGCTCGTCGGGGGCGGGAACGACGTCGGTCCGCAAGACGTTCGAGACCATCTTCCGCCGCGAGCACATCAACGCCGCCTTCATCGAGGGCGACGCCTTCCATCGCTACGACC
>CAYUBZ010000270.1:0-3571 GCA_964443205.1 uncultured Hyphomicrobium sp.
CGGCTCTGGGCCGCTCGTCCCGGCGGGGCTCTGGCCTGGGTTGCTCGGAACGCTCGGCCCGCGCCGGTTGGCGCTCGGGAGCCCGCTGCGACGTGCGTCCCTCCGCATGCCGGCTTCCGCCACCGGAACGGCCGCCGCCGTGCGCGCGCCCTGCCGGAGCGGGGCCGCGCCCGCGCTGGGGCCCGCCGCGCCCGCGGCGGCGCTTCTTGCCGGCCTCGGCGTAGTCCTGCTCGCTCGGGCCTTCGCCGATCCACACGACCGGCTCGCCCAGCATCTTCTCGATGTCCTTGAGCGATTTGAGCTCGTCGGGGGTGACCAGCGACAGCGAGTTGCCTTCCTTGCCGGCGCGGCCGGTGCGGCCGATGCGGTGCACGTAGTCGTCGGACTGCCAGGGCAGGTCGAAATTGAAGATGTGGCTCACGTCGGGGATGTCGAGGCCGCGCGCGGCGACGTCGCTCGCCGCCAGCAGCATCAGGTCGCCGGAGCGGAACTTATCAAGCGTCTCCGTGCGGCTCTTCTGGTCCATGTCGCCGTGCAGTGCGCCGGCATTGAAGCCGTGCTTGACCAGCGACTTGTGCAGGATCGCCACCTCGACCTTGCGGTTGCAGAAGATGATGGCGTTCTTGACGGTCTCGTTGCGGATCAGGTCGCGCAAAGCCTCGCGCTTGGCCCAGTCCTCGCCGTTGGGGCAGAAGACGAAACGCTGGGTGATGGTCTTGGCGGTGGTCGCCGGCGGCGCCACCTCGATCCGCACCGGATCTTTCAGGAACTGGTTGACGAGGCGGGTGATCTCGGGCGGCATGGTGGCGGAGAAGAACAGCGTCTGCCGGCGCGGTGGCAAGAGCTTGCAGATCTTCTCGATGTCGGGGATGAAGCCCATGTCGAGCATGCGGTCCGCCTCGTCGATGACGAGGATCTCCACGCCCATGAGCATGATGCGGCCGCGCTGGAAGTGATCGAGCAGGCGCCCCGGCGTGGCGATGAGCACGTCGACGCCGCGGTCGAGCTTCTTCACCTGATCGTCCATCGACACGCCGCCGATCAGCAGCGCGAGGTCGAGCTTGTGATTGATGCCGTATTTCTCGAAGCTCTGCGCCACCTGGGCGGCGAGCTCGCGGGTCGGTGCCAGGATCAGCGAGCGCGGCATGCGCGCGCGTGCGCGCCCCGTCTCCAGCCGCGTGATCATCGGCAACACGAAGCCGGCGGTTTTGCCGGTGCCCGTCTGCGCGATGCCGAGCACGTCACGGCCCGTCAGTGCGACGGGGATGGCTTCGGCTTGGATGGGCGTGGGCGTCTTATAGCCGGCGGCGTCGATCGCCGCCTGCACCTTGGGGCTGAGACCGAGCTCAGCGAAGGTCTTGGTTTCCAAAAGTAAACGTCTCCGTCTGCGTTCCATTTCATCCGCGCGCCAGCGCGTATCGCGGCGGCGGGTGACGGAGCGCAGGGGGAAGAGGATTCGCCGAATGCGGCAAAGAAAAAAGGTCGGTCTCGAAAAGGGACTAATGGAATCGCGTCCCCTGCGCTCGAGCCAAGGGCTTGCTCGCACAGTCGCAGGAAAAACGCAAGGAAAACCGAAAGATGTGGCGTCGCGCCGCGACTCAATAGCGGCGGGCGCGTCGCCAATCTGTCATCATTGCGGCATCACTCCTCCAGCAGCCAGCGCCCGAGCAGGCCGCCGGCCACGCCGCCCAGAATGGGGGCGACCCAGAACACCCAGACCTGCGCCAGCGGGTCTCCAAGCGCGATGACCGCCGTCGCCAGGCTGCGCGCGGGATTGACGGAGGCATTGTCCACCGGAATTGCCATGATCTGGATGGCCGCCAAGGTCAGCCCGATGGCGATGGCTGCAAAACCGACAGGCGCCTGCTCCGAGGTGGCGCCCATGACGACGAAGATGAGGAAGGCTGTGAGCACAGTCTCGATGAGGAGCACCGAGAACAGCGAATAGCCGCCCGGACCGCCGTAGGTGTTGGAGGCGAAGGTTCCGACCTCGAAGCCGCTGTTTTTGCCGATGGCGACCAGATAGAACACGAACGCTGCGGCGATGCCGCCGAGACACTGGGCGCCGATGTAGGGCAACGCGCTGGCAGCCGGGAAGCGACCGCCGGCGACGAGGCCCAGCGTCACCGCCGGATTGAAGTGCCCGCCCGAGACCGCGCCGATGGCGAAGATCATCGCCATGACCGTGAACCCGATCGACAGCGCGACGCCCACGACGCCGGCGATGGGAAAGGAGAAGAGCGCCGCGCCCAGCACCGAGGCCACCAGCATGAACGTGCCCACGAACTCGGCAACAAGCGCCCGCGTCATCATGGCGTGTCTTCCCCTTGTGCTCCAAAACGGCAGTTGATCTGCCGACGGATTTATGCGCCCGGCCTGAGAGGCTCGGCCCTCGAATGGCAATTCTTACTGGTTCTATGAAGCTTTAGAAACTATGCCCGTGCACACTTGGGCATGATTGTTGCGCCCCGACTTGCACCATCGCCGCACCCGGCGTTTGCGTTGGATCGGGGAATTGCATTCTGGCAAAATGGTTTGCGGGCTTCGGCGACTTGAGCGGATCGGGACTTAGAGAGGATTGCCATGGCAGCGGTGGCGGAGGCCGGGATTTCGGCACCTGGCAGCGAAGCGGGCGGAACGGGGGAGCGGGCGGCCCGCCAGACGCCGGGCGAGGTGCAGGCGCTCAAGGGCCGCGACAACCTCACCAACTGGCTCTACCTGGCGCGGATCTATGTCGTCGTCGCATTGGCGGTTGCCGGTGCGGTATGGGTCGACCAGGCCGCCATGTCGGGTGCCGTCGCCTGGTGGTGGAGCCTCCCCGCCACGCTTGTTGCCGTCGTCGTCATCGGGGCCTCGCAGCATCAATTCGGCGGCGCCATTCACGAAGGCACGCACTTCATGCTGTTCGCCAACCGCCAGCTCAACGAGCTGGCGTCCGACTGGCTCGCCGCCTTTCCGATCCTGACCACGACCTATCACTACCGGCTGCACCATCTGGCGCACCACCAGTTCGTCAACGATCCCGAGCGCGACCCCGACATCTCCCAGCTGCACGAAAGTGATCACTGGCTCGATTTCCCCATCACGCACGTCGAGATGCTGTGGGCGCTCTTGAAGCAGCTTTGGCTGCCCAATCTCTTCCGCTACACCATCACGCGCGCGCGCTACAGCTCGCTCGGCGGTGGCCATAGCCCCTATGCGGACCCCGACCGCCCGGGCACGATCCGCCCCGTGCGCGCCGGCATCCTGTTCGCGGTCGGCGCCCCGGCCGTCATCATTCCGCTGACGGTCATGGGCAACTGGCTCGCCGTAGCGGTTCTGCTGCCCGTGATGTGGGCGGTGGTGGTGGCGATCCTCTGGCTGCTCCCCGACGAGGCCTATCCGGGAACGCGGCTGGCGCCCGTCACGCCGATCCGCTGGCTCGGCATCAGCCGCGTCACCTATCTGGCGCTGCTCTACGGCGCGCTGTCGGGCGTGCAGCTCGCCGGCTGGGGTCCGGCGTGGGCGTACTTCGGCCTGTTGTGGCTGGTGCCGGTGTTCACGGCCTTCCCGCTGTTCATGATCCTGCGCC
>CAYUBZ010000271.1:0-3551 GCA_964443205.1 uncultured Hyphomicrobium sp.
ACCGCACCAGCAGCAGCGGGCACTCGAGCGCGGACGCTAAGGGCCGCAAGCTCGTCTCGGCCGACACCACGTGACCGCCGTACTGCGCCAGCAGGAAGCCGCCCTTGTGACGGCGCACGGCCTCGGCCACCGGCACCACGTCGCCTGCCGCTGCGAGCACGGTCTCCATCGCCGGCTCCTTGGCGTCGCCGAGCAACAGCCGCACCTCGCCTTCGAGCCAGCCGAGTTCGTCGGGCCGGTTGCCGACGAGCATCAGCTTGACGTTGCCGCCGGTCACGGCGGCAAGCCGCTCGGCGGCCTTGAGCATCGGCCCGAGGCGGTCGAACTTCTCCACCGCGGCGACGACGGGGCCTTGCGTGCGCCGCGCTAAGGGACCGGCGATCACGACGCCGGTCGTATCCAGCACGTCGGCGAACACCTGCCCCAGCCGCTTCTCGTCGCCGGCCCCGAACGGCTCGCCGATGGCGACGACGTTCCACGGGCCGTTCTCTGCGCACGCGCTCGCGACCGCGCGCAGCGGATCGTCGCGCACCACGCGGGCACTGAAGGGGATGGCGGCACGGCGCGCGGCATCGGCGACCTGGCGCTGCAGCGCTGCGCCCATGAAGTGGATCTCGCGCTCAAGATCCTCGCGCGGCAGCGCCTGCCACTCGCCTCCATCGGCGCCGATGGCGCGCGCAAAGGGAAAGTCGGCAAGATCGAACAGCTGCCGGTCCTCGACGAACAGGCTCTCCACCTCCGAGTCGTAGGCGCGGGCCAGCAGCATGGCGGCGTCAATCGCGGATGGACTCGTCTGCGCCGAGGAGCCGAGCCACAACACCACCCGGCCCCGGCCCTCGCCGGCTGCTGCGATGTGCGCGATCATGGCGCGCTCCCGCTGTCGCCTTCGCTTGCCGCCTGAGTCTTGCGGTCCTTGAGCGCCCGCTCGATATCGGCAACCGACGTGATCAGGCGCCCGGCATCTTGCGCCCAATGGTCGGCCTCGCGGCAAATGTCGGTGACGTGGCCGATCTCCAAGGACAGCTTGCCGTTGCCGCCGGCCTTGCGGGCCGCCTCGTCGATCAGCATGGCGACACCCTCGGCATCGACCGGCTTCAATTCGTTCTTGGCGACGATCCCGGCGATGAGGCGTGCGTACGCAGCAACGGTCTCAGGCGAGCGCTCGATCGCCTCATCGAAAACCACCTCGACCTTGAAGTGGCGCTTGAGCTGACGCGTGCTCCTGGCAAGCTGGCGCTGCGCGTCGGCGTCGCCGAGGACGACCAGCTTCACATTGAGCGGTATGGGCTCCAGGTCGGGGATCTCGCCATTGATCACACCGACCGGGTCGGCGGGGGGATCGAAGCGGATCTCTCGGGCATCCAGCGCTCGCAGGAGCGCTTCGGTGATGGCGGGGCGATCGAGCAGCGCGCGCGCGTCGAGCAGCAGGAAGCCGCCGTTGGCGCGCTGCAGGGCGCCGGGCTTGATGCGCGCAATTTGCGGAGATTGCCCGTCGCCGCCCGGAGCGAGCTCGATGCGGCCGAAAAGGTTGGCGTAGGTCGGGTTCGTCTCCTCGACGACGGGTGCTGCGCCATCAGGGCCGCTCCCCGACATGACGTGCACCCGGTAGCGGGCGAGCCGCGCGTCCCCCATCGTGCCGACCGGCACCTTCACGCTCTGGCCGCCGGCGACGGTGAGAAAGAGCCCGGCGTTGCGCACCAGATCGCGGCTGGCGGCGTTGAGAAACCGCTCCATGCCGGCGACGTCGGAAAACGTGCTCTTTAGCTCCTCGAGCGCGACGCGCACCTGGCGCCCGGCAATCTGCTCGTTGAGGGCGAGGAGCCGCTCGCGCCGCGCCTTCTCCGCGCCCGGCCGCTCGGCGAGGATCTGCTCGATCTCCTTTTCCAGGGCCGCAATCTTGGTGTGCACCTCGCGGCGCAGCGATTCCGGCACGGAATTGAAAACGTCGCTCTTCACGACCTTGCCGTCGAGGATGGGCGCCACCGCAATGCCGCCGGGTGTGCGCAGCAGCGCGATGTTCTGCGCTTCCGCCTCCTGCCGCAGCGCCTCCAGCGCGTCCTCACGGCTGAAGCGGAACTCCTCCTCGATGGCGCGCCGCTTGAGCTCGTAGTCGTCGGCCGCGAACGCCGCCGGCAGCGCATCGGCGAGCCGGTCGATGGCTTGCGCCATCCCTTCGGCAAATGTCTTGGCGGCGCCGGGCGCCAGCTTCAGGGCGCGATAGCCGCCGTCGGGGTCGAAATAGCTGACATAGACCCAGTCGGCGGGCTTCTCGGCGATACGGGCCACGTCCTCGAGCTTGGCGCGGACGAGAGAACGGCATTCCGAGCCGGGATCGCACGTCACCAGAATGTTGTAGCCGGGGCCCTTCATGCCGGCCCCGAAGGCCAGCGAGTCCAGCGCCCGCGTCTGCCCGACGGGGTCCTCGGCGGGCTCCACCTCGGCAGTCGTCTCGAACCCTAGGCTCTTGGGATCGACCCGAATCTGCAGCGGGGCGGAGCCATTGGCCGCTTTGCCGGCAGCCGCCTCAGGCTGAGATTCGCTCGACTTTCTCTTGTCTTGCTTATTGCGTTTGAAGAACATGGGGTCAGGCGCTCGTCTCAGTATGAGTGGCCAAAACACCAAGATCAGATTCGAGCGGGCCGGGACCAGCGCGAACGACCAAATGCCCATTGGGCCGTGATGTGAAGTCCCCTCGCATCGTCTAGTGCCACCAGCTTAAGGCGGATCAATGACGACGTCGCAGGATAAGCCGGAGGAAACGGGCATCGATGTGGCGGAGGTCATGCGCCGCGACGCGGTCACGCGCGAGGTGTGCCGCGGGGTTGGCCGCCTGATGCGGGCACACGGCTTTGCCAGCGTTAACGAGCTGCCGCTGCCCAACGGACGGCGCGCCGACGTGGTTGGCCTATCGGCCAGCGGCGACATCTGGATCGTGGAGGTCAAATCGAGCATCGAGGACTTTCGCGTCGATCACAAGTGGCCGGAATACCGCGACTTTTCCGATGCGCTGTTCTTTGCCGTGGCGCCTGACTTCCCTGTGGATATCTTGCCCGCCGACACCGGGCTCATCCTCGCCGACCGTTTCGGCGGCGAGATCGTGCGCGCAGCACCCGAGACGCGGCTGGCGCCGGCGCGCCGCAAATCCATGACGCTGCGTTTTGCGCGCGCAGCCGCCCTGGCGCTGCAGACCGTATCCGACCCCACCTTGGAGAATTCCTGATTACGACTGTGCAGCTGAAGCGTATAAGGTGCGCTAGACGATAAGAAATTTTCCTCCGTCGACGCGATGGCCGCATGGGCAAGAAAAAGAACAACAACGCCGAAGAGCCCGCCGAGGATGCCGCCCGGGCCGCCGCTGAACCTACGTGCCGCGACGAGTCCCGGGAGCCAGATGCACCGCTGCGGCGCCGGAGCATCCTGCCCGCGCTCAGCATTGGCGACATTCTGGCGCTTGTTGCCCTGATCGTCCTCTCGGCGGCCCTTCTGCTCGAAGGCTACCACAAGGAATTCAAAGACTATTCCAAGGAGATCGTGGCGCTGTTCGCGATCGT
>CAYUBZ010000272.1:0-3540 GCA_964443205.1 uncultured Hyphomicrobium sp.
GAAGGCCGCAAAGGCCTCGTCACCTTCGTCACCGCCGGCGATCCCGATCTCGAGACCTCGAAGAAAATTCTGCTCGGCCTGCCCAAGGCCGGCGCCGACGTGATCGAGCTCGGCATGCCGTTCTCCGACCCGATGGCGGACGGCCCCGCCATTCAGGCCTCCTCGCTGCGCGCGCTCAAAGCCGGCCACAAGATGAAGAAGACGCTCGATCTCGTGTCGGCGTTCCGCAAGACCGATCCCGACACGCCCATTGTGCTGATGGGCTACTACAACCCCATCTACGTTTATCCGGGCGAGAAATTTCTGGCCGACGCCGCTGCCGCCGGCGTCGACGGGCTCATCGTGGTCGATGTCCCGCCCGAGGCCGACGACGAGCTGTGCCTGCCGGCGGCCAAGCACGGGCTCAATTTCATCCGCCTCACCACGCCCACGACCGACGCCAAGCGCCTGCCTGCCGTGCTGCGCAACACGTCGGGCTTCCTCTACTACGTCTCCATAACCGGGATCACCGGGGCGGCCGCGCCCGATGTTAACGCCGTTCACACCCATGTGGCGCAGATTAAGCGGTCGACCAGCCTTCCCGTGGCGGTGGGTTTCGGCATAAAGAGCGGGGCGCAGGCCAAGGCGCTCGCCGAGGGCGCGGACGCCGTGGTCGTGGGCTCCGCCCTGGTCAGCGCCATCGCAAAGAGCCTGGGCGCGGACGGGCGCTCCACTAGCAAGACGGTGCCGGCTGTCCTAGACTTGGTGCAGTCTCTGGCGGGAGCCTTGCGAGCCGCCTAAATACTGCCGAAACCTCCCCGGCCACCCCCTGCAGGAATTGTTGCAATGCGGGACGAGGGCCATATTAGGAGTTCGGTGCGGTCCGATATGCTACTCTGGAGCCGGCAAGCCCCATGGCCCGACATCGGGACCAGGTGGGCGCCGCCGAGGGTGCCGGGCCGGCTTTTGAGAGGCCATAGAGCGTGAATTGGATCAACAACGTTGTCCGTCCCAAGATCCGCAGCTTCCTGACGACGAAGCGCGAGGTGCCGGACAATCTGTGGGTGAAATGCCCCGAGACCGGCCAGATGGTCTTCTACAAGGACCTCGAGGCCAACGAGTTCGTGGTGCCCGGCTCCAACTACCACATGCGCATGGCCTCCGATGTGCGCCTGCGCCACCTCTTCGATGCCGGCGAGTACGAGAAGGTCCCGGTGCCCCCCGTCCCCCTGGACCCCCTCAAGTTCCGCGACGGGCGGCGCTACACCGATCGGCTGCGCGACGCCAAGACGACGACCGAGCTCGACGACGCCATTCTGGTCGGTGAGGGCACGCTGGACGGCCAGCCCATCGTCGCCGCCGCCCAGGACTTCCGCTTCATGGCCGGCTCGCTCGGCATGGCGGCGGGCGAGGCGGTGATCGCGGGGCTGTTGCGTGCGGTGGAGAAGAAGACCCCGTTCATCCTCTTTGCCGCCTCGGGCGGCGCCCGCATGCAGGAAGGCATCCTGTCGCTCATGCAGATGCCGCGCACGACCATCGCCGTGCAGCGGCTGCGCGAGCAGAATCTTCCCTACATCGTCGTGCTGACCGATCCGACGACCGGCGGCGTGACGGCGTCCTACGCCATGCTGGGCGACATCCATATCGCCGAGCCGGGTGCGCTCATCTGCTTTGCCGGCCCCCGCGTCATCCAGCAGACGATCCGCGAGCAGTTGCCGGACGGCTTCCAGCGCGCCGAGTACCTGCTCGAGCACGGCATGATCGACATGGTCGTGCACCGCCACAAGATGCGCGCCACGCTGAGCCGGATCTGCCAAGTGCTGATGGTGCCGGTCGCGGTTCCCAAGCGCGCCGACAAGAGCCGGGGCAAGCGGCTCAACGGGCAGCAGGTCTACGTCAACGGCAAGGCGGTCGATGCCAATATGATCGAGGCGGATACGCCGGTGGTGCCGGCCGTCGAGCCGGAGATCTTAGGTCCCGAGGAGCGCTTCGATTCTTCGCGGCTGGAAGGCCGCGAGAAAGCGCGCAACGACGACGAGCCTGGTCCCGCGCGCCCCCTATCGAAGGACGGACAGCATCCTTGATGGCGGGCGCGCCTCCATTTCTCAATCGCGCTCGATCCTGAAACTCCAAAACGGTTCGGCGGACCCTCTGGGCGGTTCGGCCCAACGAGGCGGCTAGGGACCGTGTCAGCATGACGGGCAAGAGGGGAACGGCGGAGATACCGACGAGCGCTCAGCTCCTTGCCGAGATGAAGCTCCTGCATCCGCAGCTGATCGATCTTTCTTTGGGTCGCGTGGAGCGGCTGCTCGCTAAGCTCGGCGATCCCCACAAGCGCTTGCCGCCGTGCGTGCACATCGCCGGCACCAACGGCAAGGGCTCGGTCACTGCCTATCTGAAGGCCATGCTCGAGGCGGCGGGCGCGCGCGTGCACGTCTATACCTCGCCGCATCTGGTGCGTTTCCACGAGCGCATCGAGCTGGCCGGCGCCAGCGGCAAGACGCACCCGATCGCCGAGGAGACGCTCATCGACGTGCTGGTGCGCACGCAGGCGATCAACGGCGCCGACGACATCACCCAATTCGAGATCACCACGGCCGCAGCCTTCCTGGCTTTTGCCGAGCACCCCGCCGACGTGCTTCTGCTCGAGGTTGGGCTCGGCGGCCGGCTCGACGCGACCAACGTCCTGGAGCATCCCGTTCTCACCGTCATCACGCCGGTCTCGCTCGATCATTCCGAGAAGCTCGGCGCCACGCTCGCCAAGATCGCCTACGAGAAGGCCGGCATTTTGCGCGCGGGCGTGCCGGTCGTCGTCTCGCAGCAGGACCCGGAAGCCGAGGACGTGATCCGCGCGGAGGCCGAGGCCTTGGGCGCGCCGCTCGTCATGTGGGGCGCGAACTTCGACGCCTACGAGCAGCGCGGCCGCCTCGTCGTGCAATCGGAGGACGAGCTTCTGGATCTGCCGCTGCCCGTCCTCATCGGCCGGCATCAGGTGGTGAATGCCGGCACCGCGGTCGCCGCGGCGCTGCAGCTGCAAGCGCGGCTCCCGGCACTAGCCCTCGACGAATGGGCGATCGAGGAGGGCCTGACGTCGGCGCGCTGGCCCGCCCGCATGCAGCGGCTCGATTGGGGTCCGCTGCCGTCGCTTCTGAAGCCCGGCTCGGAGCTGTGGCTCGACGGCGGCCACAACCCGGCGGCCGCGAGCGCGCTCGCGCAGACGCTCGCCGATCTGGAGGAGCGCGCGCCCAAACCGGTGCATCTCATTGTCGGCATGATGGGCTTGAAGGATTCGGGCGGCTTCCTGTCGGCCTTTCGCGGCCTTGCCCGCCACGTCGTCACCGTGCCCATCCCCGGCGCGCACGAGGCGCCGCACGCGCCCGAGGCGCTGGCCGATACCGCGCGCAGCGTCGGGCTCGAGGCGGAGTGGGCGCCCGACGTGGAGAGCGCGATCAAGCGCACCGATCAGCTCGAGCCAGGGCCGAAGCGCATCTTGATCTGCGGGTCGCTCTATCTTGCGGGCCACGTGCTGGGCCTGCAGGAAGGCGTCGAGCCGCAGGCGAA
>CAYUBZ010000273.1:0-1701 GCA_964443205.1 uncultured Hyphomicrobium sp.
ACAAGGGCAACCACCGCCACTTCATGGCCAAGGAGATCCACGAGCAGCCCGAGGTCATCAGCCACACGCTCTCCAACTACATCGACATGAGCGAGGGCACCGTCCACCTCCCCGATCTCGGCATCGACGTGGCCACGCTGCAGCGCGTGACGCTGTCGGCCTGCGGTACCGCCTACTATGCGGGCCTCGTCGGCAAGTACTGGATCGAGCGTTTCGCGCGTCTGCCCGTGGAGATCGACGTCGCCTCCGAGCTGCGCTACCGCGAGCCGCCGCTGCCCGCCGACGGCCTGTCCATTTTCGTGTCCCAGTCGGGCGAGACCGCCGATACGCTGGCCACGCTGCGCCACGCCAAGTCGGAGGCGCAGCACATCGCCGCGATCGTCAACGTGCGCACCTCCACCATCGCGCGCGAAGCCAACGTCGTGCTGCCCACGCTTGCCGGTCCGGAGATCGGTGTCGCCTCGACCAAGGCCTTCACCTGCCAGCTCGCGGTGCTGGCCTGCCTCGCCATCGGCCTCGGCCGGGCGCGCGGCACGCTCAGCAAAGACGAGGAGGGGGCGCTGATCCAGGCGCTGGTCGAGGTCCCGCGCCACATTTCGACGATCTTGCGCGGCGAGCAGCAGTACGAGGCGATTGCTCAGGGGCTGTCTAAAGCGCGCGACGTGCTCTACTTAGGTCGCGGCACGAGCTACCCGCTGGCCCTGGAGGGCGCGCTCAAGCTCAAGGAAATTTCCTACATTCACGCTGAAGGTTACGCCGCCGGCGAGCTCAAGCACGGCCCCATCGCGCTCATCGACGAGAACGTGCCCGTCATCGTCGTGGCGCCCCAGGACGAGCTCTTCGAGAAGACGGTCTCCAATATGCAGGAGGTCGCCACGCGCGGCGGCCAGATCATCCTCATCTCGGACGCGCCGCCCGAAAAGGTCGGCTGCAAGCTCGCGGCGCATATCGATATGCCGTCGGCCTCCGACTTCACCAATCCGCTCCTCTATGCGGTTCCGGTGCAGCTACTAGCCTATCATACGGCCGTAATCATGGGCACCGACGTGGATCAGCCGCGAAACCTGGCCAAAT
This sequence comes from uncultured Hyphomicrobium sp., assembly GCA_964443205.1. Taxonomy (GTDB): domain Bacteria; phylum Pseudomonadota; class Alphaproteobacteria; order Rhizobiales; family Hyphomicrobiaceae; genus Hyphomicrobium_A. The sequence continues at coordinate 1,075 of CAYUBZ010000273.1, forward strand.
CGGTGACCGTGGAGTAGGGGAAAACGGGGCGCCGGCGCGGTCGCGGATTTGCCTCGATGTCCTGCTTGAAATAACCTCTCCCTTCAAATGGTTGTGGCCCGTGGTCGGACGGGTGTAGCTGGTGGGGTCATGGGGCATCTTCTACGTATTCTGACGTTTCTCGCCGTTCTGATGGCCGGCGCGCTGCCTCTGGCCGCATTCGACGGCCCCACGCAGTCGAAGGCCGATTCGAAAAAGGCGACCGCGAGCGGCAGCGAGGCGAAGAAGGCGGACGCCGCCGCGGCGGAGAAGGACAAGAAGGCCGCCGACGACACGGCAAGCCGATTGCTCGAGGCCGGGATCAAGGCCTATCAGGCCGGCAATATGAACCAAGCCATCCGCGCCTTCGATACGGCGCTGCGCGGTGGCGGGCTCGCCAACCAGCAGATCGCCAGGGCCCTCTATTATCGGGGTCTGTCCTACCGCAAGAAGGGCAAGCCGGGGCTCGCCATCTCCGACCTGACGAGCGCGGCCTGGCTCAAGGACGGCCTATCCCCGTCCGAGAAGCAGGAGGCCATGAGCAATCGGGTCGCCGCCTATCGCGAGGCCGGCATCGCCGATGTGCCCGATGTGGATCAGTCCCCGGCC
>CAYUBZ010000273.1:1801-3535 GCA_964443205.1 uncultured Hyphomicrobium sp.
CGCCTATCGCGAGGCCGGCATCGCCGATGTGCCCGATGTGGATCAGTCCCCGGCCCTGGCCAATCCCGGTTGGCAGACGGCAATGAGCGGCTCGAAGGCACCTTCGGCTGGCAGTAGCGCCGCGCCGCCGGCTCCCCCAGCGCCAGCACCGGTGCAGACGAGCTCTGGCTCGAGCTCTGGCGGCGGCGTCGGCGGGTTTTTCGACAGCATCACCAGCCTGTTCGGCGGCGGCTCGTCCAGCTCGAGTGCGAGCCAGGACGAGGTGACGACGTCGTCGATCGCCCATTCGCCGGAGGCAGCCGCGACCTGGCAAACGACGGAGGCGACAACGGCGTCTCCGCCACCACCGGCGCGGCCCGCGCCGCAAGCTGCGCCGCCGCCGCCCGCCGCGCCCCAGGCCGCTGCGCCACCGCCTCAGGCCCCAACGAAAGCTGCGGCCCTGCCATGGGCCTCCCCATCCGCCCCGCCATCCGCGCCGCGCGCTGCGCCTTCGCCCCAGGCCGCAGCACCGCCGCCACGCCCCGCGCCGGCCGAGCCGCAAGCCGGCACCGCGGGGTTCGTTACGCAAGTGGCGACCGCGCCCCCGTCCCGCGCCGAGACACCCGCCGCGACGGCGGCAGAGCCCACTGGCAAGTTCCACGTGCAGGTCGCCGCGGTGCGCACCCGCAGCGAGGCGTATGCCGTTGCCGTACGGCTTGTCTCGCAGCACGGCAGCGAGCTTGGCGGGCGCAAGCCGCTGGTGGACGATACGGTCATCGGCAGCATGGGCACGTTCTACCGGGTGCGGCTCGGGCCCTACGCCAGCGCCAAGGAGCCGCAGCACTTGTGCGGATCGCTGCGTTCGTCCGGGTTCGACTGCCTGGTCGTGACCCAATAGCGACGGCGTTGCCGATCGGGGACATGCCGGTCAGCGATCCGCACCACGCCCTTCAGGTCGACGGCGATCCGTGGGAAGATCGCACCGCTTCTGCCGATCGGATCCGCCGTCCGGCAACAGGCCAGCACCTGTGGAGCCTTGCATGAGTGCCTCCGACCCCAAGGGCGGCCAGCCTGGTCCGACGACGACCTCGCAGCTGCGTGCCGGCCTGCAGCGCCTGACGCGGCAGGACCAGCCGCAGGCCTGGCACATGGGCGCGCGGCTGCGCAACTACTTCCTCACCGGCCTGGTGATCGTCGGGCCGGTTACCATCACACTCTATTTCGTCTGGTGGTTCATCAACGTCACGGACGCCTGGATCAAGCCGTTCGTGCCCAAGGCCTACCTGCCCGACACCTATCTTCCGTTTGCGGTTCCCGGCTTCGGACTCATCGTCGGCATCGTGGCGCTGACGCTCATCGGCGCGCTTGCCGCCAACTTGTTGGGGCGCACGCTCATCTCGTTCGGCGAGGAGATGGTCGGCAACATGCCGATCGTGCGCAACGTGTACCGCGCCTTGAAGCAGATCTTCGAATCCGTCGTCACCGCCACGGGTCCCGGCCAGGCCTTTCAGAAGGTCGGCCTCATCGAGTTTCCTTCCAAGGGCCTGTGGTCGATCGTGTTCGTGACGGGCGAGACGACGGGCGAGGTGGGCAAGGTCGAGCCAGGTGGTGAGTCCGACCTGCTCACCGTCTTCATGCCGACCGGCATCGTGCCGCCGACGGGCTTCGTCTGCTTCCTGCCGCGGCGCAACGTGACGCTTCTCGACATGAACATCGAGGACGCCGCCAAGGTGATCATCTCGGCTGGCATGGTGA
>CAYUBZ010000274.1:0-1594 GCA_964443205.1 uncultured Hyphomicrobium sp.
GCTGCGACGTCTGCTACACCAACCATGCCGAGGCCGATCAGGACGACATGGACGTCCTGCTCATGCTGCTTGGCGCGGCGGGGGTGACCTTCGTCATGGGCGTGCCGGGCGCCGACGACATCATGCTCAACTACCAGTCGACTTCCTTCCACGACGCGCTCTACGTGCGCGAGGCGCTGGGCTTGCGGCGCGCGCCGGAGTTCGAGGCGTGGCTGGCGCGCATGGGTCTGGCAGACGAGCAAGGGAGATTGCTCGCTCAGCCCGCGCAGGCACTGCTCGCGCACGTCGAGGGTTTTGCAGCATGACGTCCGATGAACCCTGGGCGGCCCTGCGCCGCTTCACCGACGCCCGCATCGGACTGGGGCGGGCGGGCTCCGCGCTGCCTATCGCTGAGGTCTTGAAGTTTGCCATGGCCCACGCGCAGGCGCGCGATGCCGTGACGACGCCCATCGACTGGAGTCCGATCGAGACCGCGCTTTCAGGGCTGGCGCTTAAGACCGTGCGCATCGAAAGTGCGGCCGGCGACCGCGACACCTATCTGCGGCGCCCCGATCTGGGACGGCGCCTGAGCGCCGAGTCGCGCCGGCGCCTCGCAGCATTGGCGGGCAACGCGCCCGACCTTCTCATCCTCGTCGCCGATGGTCTCTCCTCGACGGGCGTCGCCGCCAATGCCGCCGGCGTCATCGCGGCGTTGCTGCCGCTGGTGCGCAAGAGCGGCTGGAGCTTGGGCCCGGTCCTGCTTGCCGGCCAGGGCCGCGTGGCGCTGGGTGACGACGCCGGCGAGGTGCTCGGCGCGCGCGCCGTCCTCGTGCTGATCGGCGAGCGGCCGGGCCTCTCCTCGCCCGACAGCCTCGGCGCCTACCTGACGTGGAGCCCGCGCAACGGGCGCAAGGACGGCGAGCGCAACTGCATCTCCAATATCCGCCGCGGGGGCTTGAGCACGCAGGAAGCAGCCTTCAAGGCGCATTGGCTGTTGCGGGAGGCCATGCGCCGCGAGCTCACCGGCGTCGGGCTCAAGGACGAGAGCAACTTTCAGCTCGAAGGCGGCAAAGCCGTCCCGCCGCTGCCCCGACCGTGAGGCTGGCGCACCTCTGCGATGCTGATCCATCGCGATATACGATTGTCAGGCGGTTGCATAAAGATTGCAGCTCGACGTTAGGCGTAAGGCCAGACACGCCGTCTACGATGGGATGTTCGCAAATAGTTACGGCGGACCTTCCGCGGGCCGAAAATGTCGAACGATCTCCCTCAAAGTAAGGAAGCTCTTCCGGGGCCTGCCGAGGTAGGCAGCTCTGCCGACGAGCTCGCTCATGCCCAAAAGCAGCTAAAGAAGCTCAATCTCTTGTTTGACGTCGCCCTCAGCAACATGGCGCGCGGGCTGTCGGTATTCGATGCCGATCAGCGCTTGATTGTCTGCAATAGGCGCTACGGCGAGATCTACGCCCTGCCCGAGAGCCTGACGCGCCCCGGGACACCGTTTGCCAGCATTGCCGGCTTTCTGGAGCCCCGTGATGGTTCTTCGGAGGCGGAAGGCGAAAGCGCCTGGATCGAAAGCCACGTGTCTAAGTTGGCGCATGGCGAGACTGTTTCCTAC
>CAYUBZ010000274.1:1694-3525 GCA_964443205.1 uncultured Hyphomicrobium sp.
TTGCCTTGTCCGCAGCCAAGGCTGCGGGTCGCGCCACCCATGCGGTCTTCGAGGAAGGGCGACACGACATGCCCAACGAGCGAGACGGGATTTCCGCAGGTCGCACGAGCGGTCCTGCGAGCAGGTAGCCACCCCCAGCCAAGCCGCTCGCTCCGCACCGGCGATGCCGGTCAGATGTTGCGTGCACGTCGTATATCAAGATTCCTTAACGCTTGTGCAGCTAACCTGTCGCGCAGCAGGCAGGTATCGCAATGCCATTTCCCGATCTTACCCACGACGAATTGAGCGCGGCGCTGCGCGAGCTCGATCAGGCGCTTTTTCACCATGAGCAATGGCGAGAGGAGGTCAACCGGACCCTGATCTGCAATCTCTCTCCCGACCAGAGAGATCTCGAGAAAGAGGCGCATCGCAATTGTCGATTTGGTCAATGGCTCTATTGCGGCGGCATGCGCAGCCTGTCGAGTCATCCGGCCTTTGCCGAGATTGAAACCTTGCATCAACGCCTCCACAACTGCGCGAGGGGGCTCCTTACGGCCTCAGCCAGACACGAGCAGATCCCTCTGCAAGACTACGAGCGCTACGCCAATGTGATCCGACAAATGCGTTTGGAGATGCTGACAACGAAACATGAGATCGAGGACACCATCTACAATCTCGATCCATTGACGGGTGCTTCCAGCCGCATAGGTATGCTTACAAAGCTGCGTGAGCAGCAGGCGCTGGTGAAGCGCAAGGCCCAATCTTGCTGCCTGGCGATGATGGATCTCGACCACTTCAAGACCATCAATGACACGTACGGCCATGTCATGGGCGATAGGGTGCTTGCCGGATTTGTCGGCCACCTGAAGAATCAGCTTCGGCCTTACGATATGCTCTTCCGGTATGGCGGTGAGGAGTTCCTGATCTGCCTTCCTAACGAAGATAGCAAGATGGGCTACGCTGCCGTTGATCGGCTGCGTCAGGGCCTCGCGGACATGCATTTCAAGGGCGACGGGAGCTCGTCATTTCACGTGACCGTCTCGTTTGGCCTCACATTGCTCGATCCCGACGTGTCTGTGGAGACATCGATCGAGCGGGCGGACAAGGCGCTCTACGCAGCCAAGTCCGCCGGACGCAATCGCGTTTGCGTTTGGGATGTCTCGATGGCTGAATGACAAAGCGCAGCGGGGATCCCACCGACTTGGTCCCAGCCTCTTGCCAGCGATCCTTGCCGGTGCCATCACGCTCGGCATGAATAGCACCGCACCCCGCGTCGTCTCCCTGATCGCCAGCGCCACCGAGATCGTGCACGCACTCGGTGCGGGCGAGGCCCAGGTGGCGCGCTCGCACGAGTGCGACTGGCCGCCGGCCGTGCTCGATCTGCCTGCGTTGACGCGCGCAAAGTTCAAGGTCGAAGGCTCGAGCCGTTCGATCGACACGGCCGTGCGCGCGCTCGTCGAGCAGGGCCTCGCCGTCTACGAGGTCGACGCTGACGCCTTGCAGGCCCTGGCGCCCAACGTGATCTTGACGCAGGACCAATGCGAGGTGTGCGCGGTCTCGCTCGCCGACGTGGAGCGCGCCGTATGCGCGTGGGTCGGCAGTGCACCGCAGATCGTGTCGCTGAAGCCGCATTCCATGGCGGACGTCTACGCCGACATTCGAGCTGTCGCGACGGCGCTCGGCCGTGCCCCGGATGGCGACGTGCTCGTCGACAGCATGCGGCGGCGCATCGCCGCTATCGCGGCAGCCGTCGCGGCGCGTCCCAAGCCGCGGCTTGCCTTCATCGAGTGGATCGACCCGCCCATGTCGGGCGGGCACTGGATGCCGGAGCTGATCGAGGCGGCCGGCGGCG
>CAYUBZ010000275.1:0-3522 GCA_964443205.1 uncultured Hyphomicrobium sp.
TTGAGCACGCCCGGCGGCAACAGGTCGCCGATCAGATCCATCACCACCATGATGCCCATGGGCGTCTGCTCGGCCGGCTTCAGGACGACGCAGTTGCCGGCGGCGAGTGCGGGCGCGAGCTTCCACACGGCCATCAGGATCGGGAAGTTCCACGGGATGATCTGGCCGACCACGCCCAGCGGCTCATGGAAGTGATAGGCGATTGTCGTCTCGTCGATCTCCGACAGCGAGCCTTCCTGCGCGCGGATGCACGCGGCGAAATAGCGGAAGTGGTCGATCGCCAAAGGAATGTCGGCGGCCATCGTCTCCCGGATCGGCTTGCCGTTGTCGACCGTCTCGACGGTGGCCACCTCGGTGAGGTGCGCTTCCATCCGGTCGGCGATCTTGTTGAGGACCGCGGCGCGCGCGGCGGGTGCCGTCTTGCCCCAGGCGTCGGCTGCCACATGCGCGGCGTCGAGCGCCGTCTCGATATCCTCCGCCGTCGAGCGGGCGATCTCGCAAACGACCTCGCCGCTGATCGGCGTGCGGTTCTCGAAGTATTGCCCTTTCGCCGGAGGCACCCAGGCGCCGCCGATGAAGTTGTCGTAACGGTTGCGGATCTTGATCTTCTCACCCACGCGCGCAAGCGCGGCCGCGGGGGTATCTGTTTTCACTATGAGCTGCATGTGTGTCGTCCTCCCATCACGCAGAAAGTGATGCCCACCTTTTCTCTGGTTTCCTTAGTTGGCCGAAAAATACTCTACTCTGGCCGTCAACCAAAGAGGCCGGTGACTAGGAAATTAGTGCATAAGAAGCAAACAGTATGAGCGACTTGGGTCAGGATTGCACTCATTGCGCGCTTGGCAGGCGATGGGCCCGGGCCCTATAGGAAGGCGCCGGACATCGCCCGAGCAGGCCGGCCGACCGCCTCGAAGATTTCTCCAGGCTCAAAGCCCCCCAATGACCCGCAAAGTCTCAGGCCCCGAGATCGAACGCGTCGTGCAGTTGCTGGCCCGCCTGCCAGGGCTCGGGCCACGCTCGGCGCGCAAGGCGGCGCTGGCCCTGCTCAAGCGGCGCAACGACCTGCTTGTGCCGCTTTCCCAGGCGCTGGCGAGCGCCGTCGACCTCATCGTCGAATGCCCGGTCTGCGGCAATCTCGACACGGTGTCACCCTGCAGCCTTTGCCAGGATCCGCGGCGCGACAAGTCGCTGATCGTCGTGGTGGAGGAGATCGGCGACCTTTGGGCGCTGGAGCGGGCCGGTGTGGTCAACGGCCTCTACCACGTGCTGGGCGGCCATCTGTCGCCGCTGGACGGCATCGGGCCCGACAAGCTCAACATCCCGAAGTTGATCGGACGGGCGAGTTCGGGCGAGGTGAAGGAGATACTGCTGGCCCTGAACGCAACGGTGGAAGGCCAGTCCACGGCGCACTACCTGTCCGAGCAGCTCGCGCCAACCGGCGTCATCGTCTCCAGGCTGGCGCAGGGCGTGCCCATCGGCGGCGAGCTGGACTACCTCGACGAGGGCACCCTCGCCGCGGCGATCAAGGCGCGCCGTCGGCTCTAGGGCTTGCAGGCGGGCAAGCAACGGCCGCGCCCAGCGGCTCGAAAGGTGTTGCGGCTCATGGAGACTGGCGGCCGGACGCGCCGTGCCCCTGCGGCACCGCCGAAGTTCGTCACCGGCTCGACCTTGCGTCACATCCTCGTGATGACGGGGGCCGGCGCCCTTGGCCTCATGGCCATCTTCCTCGGTGACCTCGCCAACATTCTGTTTCTCAGTTGGCAGGGAGACGAAGCGGTCGTGGCCGCCGTGGGCTACGCCGGCCCCATCGTCTTCCTGACGGTCTCGATGGGGATCGGTCTATCCATTGCAGCCGCCTCGCTGGTCGCACCGGCGCTGGGCGCCGGGCGCCGCATGCGGGCGCGGCGGTTGTCGCTCAATGCCCACGTGCTCACCTTTGCGACGGCGAGCGTTCTGAGCCTTGCCATCTGGCTGGCGATCCCTCAGCTCCTCGTGCTGCTGGGCGCCACCGGCCGCGCCTACGATCTTGCCACGGATTTTCTGTTGATCCTGGTGCCGGCCGTTCCGGCGCTCGCCGTTGCCATGACGTCGGCGGCGGTCCTGCGCTCCGTGGGCGACGCGCGGCGCGCGATGAATGTGACGCTCGTCGGGGCGGTGGTGAACACGCTCCTCGACGTGCTTCTGATCCTCGGCCTCGGTCTGGGCATCCACGGGGCGGCGATCGCCTCCGCACTTGCGCGTCTGGTGATGATGGGCGTGGGGCTTTACGGCGTGTTCGCCGTGCACGATCTGGGCGGGCGGCTGAGGCTTGCAACGGTCGTGGCCGACGCGCCGGCTGTGATTGCCGTGGCTATTCCGGCCGTGCTGACCAACATTGCCACTCCCGTCGCCAATGCCTTCGTGACGCGCTCGATGGCGCCCTTCGGCGACAGCGCGGTGGCCGGATGGGCGATCCTCGGCCGCCTGACGCCGGTCGCCTTCGGCGCCATCTTTGCCTTGTCGGGCACGGTCGGGCCGATCATTGGCCAGAACTACGGCGCCGGGGCCTTCGATCGCGTGCGCTCGGCGTTCACCCAATCGCTGCTGGTCACGGCCGCCTTCACCGGCACTGCCTGGGTGGTCCTTGCCGCGCTCGCTTGGCCAATAACAACGAGCTTCGACGCCACGGGCGAGACCGCCGAGCTGATCGTCCTCTTCTGCCGCGCGTTGGCGCCGCTGTTCGTATTTCTCGGCGCGCTGTTCGTCGCCAATGCCGCGTTCAACACTTTAGGGCGCCCGCACTACTCCACCGCCCTCAACTGGGCTCGCGCGACGCTGGGGACGGTCCCCTTCGTCACGTTCGGGGCCTATCTCGCCGGCGCGCCGGGCGTCCTGACCGGAAGCATGCTCGGCGCCCTCGTGTTCGGAACGCTTGCGGTGTGGCTCGCTTACCGCTGGATCGGGGAGCTGGAGGCGCGACAGATAAGGGACGATGCAACACGACGCCCGCTTGCGTCGAAAATCGGCGCGTGAGTGTGACCGCGCGCGCTTCGCTGATCCATTCTATCCCCGGTTTTCGTGGGCCTGAAACTCGCAACACGCGCCGATCTGATATTATGCGGGCGCCGGCAGTGCGCGCGTCTGTGGCGACCGGTCTGCCTTTCGGTGTTCTCGCGGGGAAGGACGCAAGGGGGAAGTGACCGTCATTCGTATGCATAATCCAGTCTGGGCTGGGTGGCGAACGCGGCTGCTCGGGCTCCCGCGTTTTGCCAAGCGCATAATCTTGGTCGGCTTCGACTTCACGATCTTGAGCTTCGCACTCTGGTTCCCGATTTCCCTGCGCTACAACACGCTCTACGTGCCCGATTGGGTGTCCCTGCTGCTGTTTGCCAGCGCGCCGGCCATTACCGTTGCGACATTTGGGGTCTCCGGCCTCTATCAGCTCGTCACCCGCTATCTCGGCTACCGGGGCCATACGCGGATCATCGGCTGCATTTGGCTCTCCGTGCTGATCTGGTCGATGCTGGTGTTCATGTTCGGCCA
>CAYUBZ010000276.1:0-3512 GCA_964443205.1 uncultured Hyphomicrobium sp.
CATGCCCCCAATCGTCCGCTTCGCGCCGAGCCCCACCGGGCGCCTCCACGTCGGCAACGTGCGCACGGCCATCCTCAACTGGCTGTTCGCGCGCTCGCACGGCGGGACGTTCTGGCTGCGGCTCGACGACACCGACCTGCAGCGTTCGACCGAGGCGTTCGCGGACGGGATACGCCATGATCTGCACTGGCTCGGCCTTGAATGGGCGTTCGAAGAGCGCCAGTCCGCCCGCGTTGAGCGCTATGAAGCGGCAGCCGAGCGGCTCAAGAAGCAAGGCCGCCTCTATGCGTGCTACGAGACGGAGGACGAGCTCGACCGCAAGCGCAAGCGCCAGCTCGCGCGCGGACTGCCGCCCATCTACGATCGCGCGGGCCTCAAGCTCAGCGATGCCGAGCGGGCGAAGCTCGAAGGGGAGGGCCGGCGCGCGCACTGGCGGTTCCGCCTGGACAACGCCGAGGGGGGGCTCGCGCCGCTGCCCACCATCGTCTCGTGGAACGACCTCATTCGCGGCGACCAGACGGTGGACGTGGGCTCGGTGTCCGATCCCGTCGTCATCCGCGCCGACGGCACGTTCCTCTACACCTTCACCAGCGTCGTCGACGACGCCGAGCTTAAGATCAGCCACGTCATCCGCGGCGAGGACCACATCACCAACACCGGCGTGCAGATCGAGCTGTTCGAGGCGCTGGGCCACGAGCCGCCGTCCTTTGCCCACCACAGCCTGCTGATCGGCGCCGACGGCCATGCGCTGTCAAAGCGGCTGGGCGCCTTGTCGATCGAGAGCCTCAAGGCCTCCGGGCTCGAGCCGATGGCGGTGGCGAGCTACACGGCGTTGATCGGAACCTCGGATCCGATCGAGGCGCACGGCAATCTCGACGAGCTGGCGCAGCTTTTCGCGTTCGAGAAAATCTCCATGGCGCCCGCGCGCTTCGATCTCCACGAGCTGCACGGCCTCAACGCGCGCTTGCTGCACAAGCTGCCCTACGAGGCGGTCGCCGAAAGGCTCAAAGGCCTCGGCGTCGAAGGCGGTGCGGACTTCTGGCAGGTGGTGCACGGAAACCTGACGGTGCTCGAGGATGCGGTCCAATGGTGGCGCGTCGTTGCCGGCGAGGTGAACCCGGTGAGCGAGGACCAGAAGCTGACCGCGAAGGCGGCCGCCCTGCTGCCCGGGGAGCCCTGGGACGACACCACCTGGGACGTTTGGATTGCCGCCCTCAAGGTGGCGACCGGCGCCAAGGGCCGCGCGCTTTTTCATCCGCTGCGCCTTGCGCTGACGGGGCTGGAGGACGGCCCGGAATTGAAGGCGCTGCTGCCGCTCATTGGGCGGTCCAAGGCGGAGGGCCGGCTGCTCGGCCGCGCATGCTGACGCGTGGTGTGGGGTAAGACGCGCTGTCAGCGGGCCACTTAGAGGCCAGCAAAGTCCGCCTTGCGCATGAACACGACGGGAATTTCGCGTCCCTCGGGCAGCGCCCACCCGCCGCTGCGCACCACGCGATAGCCCAGCTCCTCGAAGAACCCCACGGCGTTGAGCGTGGCGCTTGCCTCGATCGCGTGATAGCCGGCAGCGCGGGCCTCCGCCTCCACGTGATTGACGAGGAGCCGGCCGATGCCCTCTCCGGTGAAGAGCGGGCGCACGAAGACGGCGAGGATGCGCGCGGTCGGGCTCATGCCTTCGCCGGGGCTCCACGCAGCCGTGCCGATCATCTCCGACTCGAGCCAGGCGGCCACGGCACGGTTGCCCAGCAGCAGATCGGCGTAGCGCGGGCTGCGGACAAAAGCGACGAATGCGTCAATGTCGGGCTGCGAGTAGTGCTCTTTCGCGGCGCTCTCGAAGGAGGCCGTGTGGATGTAGCGCGCCGTCGACAAGTCGTCGACGGTCAAGGGACGAAGCGTGGTCATCTGCGCAAGAGTAGCGAGTGCACCCGGCGCCTGCATAGCAGACTTCGCAGGCATGGTATCTGAGGCGCTGCCGGGAGGGGAATCGGGCTGTGGGGCCGCTATACCGGGGGTGGTGGGATCGCGTCTCAGCGCGACCCCGCTTCCGACTCGGAGCGGGCTTCCCACCCCATGGCATCGCCTTCGGCGCGCTTGCCGGTTTCCGGCGTGGTCGGCGGCAGGTACTCGGCTTGCTTGCACGAGCAGCCCGGCACCAGCTCCTTGCGATAGCGGAAGGCGGTTTTCAGGCTCGTGTAGGGCTCCTGCGTGTGCAAGGCGACGGACTGGTCAACGGCGGCGCCGGGGTTCTGATAGTAGTAGAGCTCGACGGGTGCTGCGCACTTCGATTGGCACACGTTGGCGTCCTGGTCGAAGTGACTGGGCAACGTCGAGAAGCTCACCGGGAAGTAGTAGCCGTCGCACAGCCGGACGCACAGCGTGCGGTAGGTGGCATAGGAGCGCGGCGCGCCGAAGGGCGTCCAATCGTTGCCGTAGCTTCCCCCTTCCTCGTCCTGCCAGATGGAGGAGAAAATCCCGCGGTCCTGCCGCCGCGCCTCCTGCACGTAGTTGGCGCCGCAGTTGTTTCTCGCCAGCTCGCGCACGATGTCGTCGTGATAGGACCGCTCCGAGGATCCCATGAGCTGCTGGCGCTGGGTCTCTAGCTCGCCGAGGCGGCGTTGGGCTTGCTCCTTCTGGCGGGCGAGATCCACGCACGCCCGCGTGCGGCGCAGCGTCTTTGAGAACAGGAAATACTCGTAGCAGTTGCGCCGCTTTAATTCTTGCTCGCTCGACTGAAGGGCCTGATCGACCTGGCGGATTTCTCCCTCCAGTTGCGGCAGCGAGTTCCGCGATTGGCTGGTGCGTTGGCTGTCCTGCACCAGGCGCTGCTCGAGCTCCAGACAAATGGGGTTCTTGGTCGACCAGTTGACGGGTGGCGGCGCCTGCGGCGGCGGCGGCTGGCGATAGACGGGCTCATCGGGATAGACCGGCTCATCGGGGATGGGCGGGCGGTCCTCGGTCTCGGTATTGCTCCACGGCCACCACCCCTGCGCGAGCACCGGACAGGCGACGAGCAGCACCACGGCGGCGACCGCGGCGCCTAGGCCGTAGCGGCGGCGCCGAAGCGTTCTGTCGATCCTCGTGTGGTCGGTGTCGTGCTTCATATCGCCCGCAGAGCCGCCGAATAGGCCGTTTGGGATGCAACTATGACCACCAGCGGGTAGTGGGTCAATGCGGAGCAATTGGGGCGGTTGGCAAGGCTATCCGCCGGAAAGGAAAGGCAGACCTGGCGCTGCCCGCGTCCTTGGCGCGCTTGACGAAAGCGGCCGATCTCGCCCATAAGGACGCCATGGAGCGAACTTCGCGCACACGCGCCGTCAACATTCGTTGCGGCATTATTATTTCGAGCTAGCACATCGCTGGCGCGCGGCCCGCTTCTTTGCCCAAAGTCTGAGACAGAGAAACGCCCACGCCAGCGGCCCGGGTATCGTTTAGGGACGGTCATGGCTGAAGCGCATCCGTTGATGCTCTACAACACGCTGACGCGCCGGAAAGAGCCGTTCGAGCCGCTCGATCCG
>CAYUBZ010000277.1:0-3509 GCA_964443205.1 uncultured Hyphomicrobium sp.
TTGCCGGCAGCCGCCGACGCCTCATCGACGTTGCACACGTAGAGCACCGGCTTGGCGGTCAGCAATTGGAGCGCCGCAAAGGCGGGCGCCTCCTCGGGCGTAAGCTTCGCCATGCGCGCGGGCTTTCCTTCCCCTAGCAGCGCTAAGGCCTTGTCGATGAGGCCGAGCTGGGCCTTGGCCTCCTTGTCGCCGGACTTGGCTTTCTTCTCGGTGTTGGCGCGCCGCTTCTCCAGGCTGTCCATGTCGGCGAGCATCAGCTCGGTCTCGACCGTCTCCGCGTCGGCAAGCGGATCGATGCGGCCCTCCACGTGGGTCACGTCGCCGTCCTCGAAGCAGCGCAGCACGTAGGCAACCGCATCGACCTCGCGGATATGGCCCAGAAACTGATTGCCGAGGCCTTCGCCTTTGGAGGCGCCGCGCACCAGCCCGGCGATGTCGACGAAGGTGAGCCGCGTCGGGATGATCTGCGCCGACTTGGCAATCGCGGCGAGCTTCTCCAGCCGCTCATCTGGCACGCCGACCTCGCCCACGTTGGGCTCGATGGTGCAGAAGGGGTAGTTGGCGGCTTCCGCCGCCGCGGTCTGCGTCAGCGCGTTGAAAAGCGTCGACTTGCCGACGTTGGGCAGGCCCACGATGCCGCATTTGAAGCCCATGATGTGACGCTCGTGTCGCTGTCCTGGAGGGAGGTCGGGGAAGGCGGGCGGCCAAGCTGCTGCTGCCCGCGGGGTTGGGCAGATGCCTAGGATGTTCGGGGCCCCTTGTGAAGCCCGTCATTGCCGCAGCAGCGGCGCCGGACTCACAGGAACCGGCTCACGCCCAGGAACATGAGCGCCGCCAACGCGGCTGCCGCCGGTACGGTGATCACCCAGGCCGCCACGATGCCGATGAAGTGCGAGCGGCGCACGAGCTTGCGGCGGCGCAGCTTGTCGCGATCCCGGCGCGTGAGAGACCTGTGGACGTGACGGACCGGATGCGTCTTGACGTAGTTCAGGCGCCGCCGGCTGTGCGTGGTGTAGTACTCGCGGAAGAAGCCGACGCCGAACACCGCGCCCACGGCGATGTGGGTGGAGCTGACGGGCAAGCCCAAAGACGACGCGACGATCACGGTAATGGCGGCCGAGAGCGCTACGCAGAACGCCCGCATGGGGTTCATGCGCGTGATCTGCTGGCCGACCATGCGCACGAGACGCGGGCCGAACAGGAACAGTCCGAGGCTGATGCCGACGGCTCCGATGAGCATCACCCAGAACGGCAGACTGACGGTGGTTGCCAAGTCGCCCGCTTGCGCACTGTGCAGAATGGCCGCCAAGGGCCCGACGGCGTTGGCGACGTCGTTGGCGCCGTGCGCGAACGACAGAAGGGCCGCCGAGCAGATCAGCGGCAGATGGAACAGTCGGCGCAGCGATTGGTTGCGGTTCTCCAGGCCCTCAGACTTCCGATAGACCCATGGCTTCACGAGCATGTAGATCAGAAAATAAACTGCGGCGCCCAAGGCTGCGACGATGGCAAGTCCCGGCTTCCAGACGTGGCTCAGCCCCTTGATCACCAGATAGACGGCGAACGCCGAGCCCATGACGGCCATCAGCGTCGGCAGCCACCGCCGCGCCGCGGCGATCTTGTCGTCTTGGTAGATGATGTTGACCTTGATGAAGGCGAGGAACAGCGCCGCGATGATCCCGCCGAGCAGCGGCGAAAGTATCCAGCTCGCGGTGATCGCCCAGACGATAAACCAGTCGACCGCCCCGACGCCGAGCGCGGCAACGCCGGCACCCATCACGGCGCCGACGATCGCATGCGTCGTCGATACGGGTGCGCCGAGATAGGTGGCGAGATTCACCCAGAGCGCGGAGGACAGCAGCGCCGACAGCATGATCCAGACGAAGACGTGGGCATTGGGCACTAACGAGGGATCGACGATGCCTGTGGAGATCGTCTCGACGACGTTGCCGCCGGCGATCAGTGCTCCTGCGCTTTCGAAGATGGCCGCCATGACGAGTGCGCCGGTCATGGTGAGGGCGCGCGCCCCGACCGCCGGGCCGACGTTGTTCGCCACGTCGTTGGCGCCGATGTTGAGCGCCATGTAGCCGCCGATGACCGCCGCGGCGACGACGATGATCGCGTGCGGCTCGGACCCGATCTGGACGCTGGCGATGATCCCGGCGACGGCGAGAAACAGCAGCGCGAACCCCGGCGCGAACTGCTTGCGCGACAGGAAGCGGGTGGCATCCTCCAGCCGCGCGATCTTGCCGAGATCCTTGTCGAGCGACGTCTTGCGGAGCCTTTCGGCTCGCATGGCGGCCGCTTCCCCGTCCCGGATTGTCATTCGGCTCTGTCCTCCCTGCGTCCTGCATAGGGAGGTACGCTGCAAATCACAAACCCCATCGGAGAGTCCCCACCATTCTGAGCCCGAAATGCACGGACGCCTGCGCTCATCCCGGCTCTTGGGTCGCGGGCTCGAGCGCGTTCAGAAGGGCCGAGAGCTGGCGTTCTCGCACCATCGTGGCGGCCATGCTTGGCGCCACCCACCGCAGATTACGGCTCTCCTTCTCCGGCCAGGACAGGTACTGGCGGTCGGCGCGCAGGAGGTAGACGGCGACGCGGCAGCGGATCCACGCAAAGAGGTGCAGCCGCTTGGTGTACTCGAAGCTGCCGATGGGCTTGGGCGTGATCTCGCCGGCGACGCCCGCCTCCTCGAAGGCCTCCTGCGCGGCGAGCTCGGCGTCCCCCATGCCGCGCTTCGGCCATCCCTTGGGGACCGTCCAACGCCCCGTTCCGCGCGTGGTGATCAGCAGAACCAGCACGGCGCCGCCGACCTCGACGTACGGGATTGCCGCACACTGCCTGAGTGGCTTCATCGCGCTAAAGTCCCCCGTTCGAGTGCGCCGGCGCCCATCATGCCTTGAGGCGGTAGCCGGTCTTGAAGATCCACCAGACGAGCCCCAAGCAAAGCCCGAGAAACGCCAGCGTTGCCCCCAGGCTGAGGCCGACGTTGACGTCGGAGATCCCGTAAAAGCTCCAGCGGAAGCCGCTGATCAGATAGACGACGGGATTGAATAGCGTGACGGTCTGCCAGAAGGGCGGCAGCATCTTGATCGAATAGAAGGTGCCGCCCAGGAACGTCAGCGGCGTGATGATGAGCAGCGGGATGATCTGCAGCTTCTCGAAGCCGTCGGCCCAGATGCCGATGATGAACCCGAACAGGCTGAAGGAGAGCGCGGTCAGCACCAGGAACGCCAGCATCCAAAACGGATGCTCGATATGCAGCGGCACGAACAGTGACGCCGTCGCCAGAATGATGAGCCCGATGATGATGGACTTGGTCGCAGCGGCGCCCACGTAGCCGAGCACGACCTCGAGCGGCGACACGGGCGCCGACAGGATCTCGTAGATCGTGCCGGCGAAGCGGGGAAAATAGATGCCGAAGGAGGCGTTCATGATGCTCTGCGTCAGGAGCTGCAGCATGATCAGCCCCGGCACGATGAAGGCGCCGTAGCTCACCCCGTCGACCT
>CAYUBZ010000278.1:0-3505 GCA_964443205.1 uncultured Hyphomicrobium sp.
TCGGGGAAATACTGGAGCGTCGTGCGGCAGCTGGCCGCCCACTCCTCTTTCGTCATCTGGGTCTGCGGCCCCCATTGACTCAAGCACTCGTCCAGCTCCTTGCCCGACTCGCGGAAGTTCTTCTTGGAATCGTCGATGATGACGTCGGCCTCGCTCTCGGCGGTCTTGCTGCCCTTTGTGTCCACGTCGCCCGGCAAGTCGCCGCCCGGGGACGCGGCAACGGTCGTGTCGCCCTTCTCAGGATCGGCGGCGTCGGGAATGACACCTTGCAGATCCGACGGCGGCACGGAGGCTTTGCCGTCATTGGGAGAAACGTCCTCTTCGGAAGCAATTCCCGCCCGCTCGCTCGGCGAGAGTTTGTCGCCGTAGTAGGCGTCGGTGGGAATCTCACTGCCCTTCACCTGCTCCTCGGCGAGCACGGGACCAGTGAAAATGCCGAGCGCGGCGATGAGGGCCGCGGCGGCAAGCAAGCGAGACGTTGACGAGGTGTGCATGGCGGAAGCCCCATTCGCTCGTGAGAATGCGTACGCTCGGCTTCACAAGCTGCCGAGCAGACGTGATCCTAGGCGAGGAGGGCTAAGACTTCGGGATATGTCGTTGATCGAATGCGAGGCAAAATGTTGGCAATCGGCGCGCCGGGCACTGCCGCCCGCGCCTTTTGTGCCGCGTCCGCCTTATGGTGTCGATCAATTTTTCTTATGGTCAGATCACGCGATTGCGATTTCTGTTTATCGAACCGACCTGCTAGGGTCTTGGTTATCGGCACAGGCGGACAGGCGGTCCGCCGGTATTTAAACCCAAGAGGAGGAAGCTATGAAGGTTTGGACAAAGCCCGCAGTTCGTGAGCAGGAAGTTGGCCTCGAGGTCACGTCGTACCTGCCGGCCGAGATCGACATCATCTAACGCGATCCGACCAACGAGCTTAAAGAAGCGGCGGCCGAGCATCTCGGCCGCCGTTTTCTTTGTTTTCAAACCTCTTGGTTCCCGTCTTCACTTGGTGCAGGGCGTCCCGACGGCGATGCACTGGAGCCCGCCGCCGACCTTATGACAGTCAACGTCCGTGCCGGCGGCATTGTCCCACTCGGCCCATTCGCTGCTGTATTTCTTGCGGGCATCGATCTCCCAGCCCGAGACCGCCTCGTCCATGGCCGATTTCTCGGTTTTCTGCATGCGGCCGTAGGAGCTCAAGGAGTCGCTCTTGCAGTCCGCCTTTGCCGTGGCGCTACCGAGGAGCCGGTGCAGCACGTCCTTGCAGGGCTTCGCGGTGCGCGTGCAGGTCCAAATGCCGTCGTTCTCGTTGCAGTCGACATCGCGGTCCTTCGCATAGCGCCACGAGTTGTACTCCGTGCCGTACTTGTCCCCCACCGCCTTGCGCCACGCCAGCAGCGAGTTGGGGTAAGCGCCCAGATCTCTGAAGGACGCCGGCTTGCCTTCGGCTTTGACGGTGCTCTTGCAATCGTCGTCCGCCGCCGCCGGCAGGGCAGCCATACCTGAAAATACGGCCGCCACCATGGCGAGCCACAGCCTCGTATGCATCTGATTGATCCCGTTTGTGCTTGGTGATGCCTCTCCCTGGAGGCGAGCCACAGTTCCACGAGATTTGGCGGGGATTGAGACTAACGCAGATCATTGCGAAGGCGAGGCGTCGGGGCTACAGCCGCAAACGGTGCAGGCCGAGATAGCGCTCGACGCCTTTGCGCAGCAAGCGGCTTGGCACCTTGCCGCGCAGGAAGTGATTGGCCCTGGCGATCCGCCCGACGGGATTGCGGAATCTGGGCCGGCGCGCCTCCAAGACCTTGGCGATCCTCACGGCCACCTCGCGCGGATCGCGGCCATGTGCGGCAACGTGCGCATCGCCCGCGCGAAACACGTACTGCGCCCACGCCCGATAGGCGCTGCCCTCCGGGCTGTTACGGGAGGAGCTTTTCCAGATGTCGGTGACGTAGGGGCCCGGCTCGACGAGGACGACGTCGATGCCGAAGGGCGAGACCTCATAAGCGATCGACTCGGCCCAGCCTTCGATTGCCCATTTGGAGGCGCAGTAGATCGCGTTGGCCGGCTGGCCGAGGAACGCCGACTCGCTCGACACAACGACGATGCGTCCTGCCCGCTGCGCCCGCAAGGTCGGCAGCACCGCCCGCGTCAGCGCGAGAACGCCCCAGAAGTTGGTCTCCATCACGCGGCGCAGCTCGGGCTCGGAGATGTCCTCGAAGGCACCGCCGGCGGCGACGCCCGCGTTGTGCACCACCGCGTCGAGCGTGCCGCCCGTCGCCTCCAGCGTGCGCTTGACGGCATCGTTCACGGAGGCATTGTCGGTCACGTCGAGCTGGCCGATCTCCACCCGCTCGGCGACGCCCGCCTTCGCCAGCGCCGTCTCGAGCGGACCTTTCTTGGCGAGGTTGCGCATGGTGGCGAACACGCGCCAGCCCCGCTTGGCAAGCTCGACCGCGGTGACGCGGCCAAACCCCGTCGACGTGCCGGTGATCAGAACGGTACGCATGCGACCTCTGCCGGGGATCAAGACACCCGCGCCATCAATACACGCGTGCTTTGGGCTCGATGTATTTGACCTCGTTGGTCATCGTATGCGTGTGCACGGGGCGATAGTCGAGGCGCACTTTCTTGGTGGCGCCGTCTGCCCAGGCGAGCGTGTGCTTCATCCAGTTGACGTCGTCGCGGTCGGGGAAGTCCTCGCGCGCGTGTGCTCCACGGCTCTCCTGGCGGTTCTCGGCCCCGCCGACTGTAACCGCAGCCTGCGCGATCAGGTTGTCGTATTCGAGCGTCTCGACGAGGTCCGAGTTCCAGACGAGTGAGCGGTCGGTGGTGCCGATGTCCTGCGACTCCTTCCAGATCTCGCCGATCTGACGCACGCCGTCGGCGAGCACCGGACCGTCGCGGAAGACGGCGCAATGCGACTGCATGGCCTTCTGCATCTTGAGGCGCAGCTCGGCTGTCGGCGTGCCGCCCTTGGCGTGACGGAAGCGGTCGAGGCGGGCGAGTGCCGGTTCGGCCGCATCGGCCGGCAGCTCGGACGTGGTGCCGCGCTCGATGGTCTCCGCGCAGCGCAGTGCCGCGGCGCGGCCGAACACGACGAGATCGATGAGCGAGTTGGAGCCCAGCCGGTTGGCGCCGTGCACCGACACGCACGCCGCCTCGCCGACCGCCATCAGCCCGGGAACGACGTGGTCGGGATTGCCGTCCTTGAGCGTCAAAACCTCGCCCAGATAGTTCGTGGGGATGCCGCCCATGTTGTAATGCACGGTCGGCAGCACGGGGATCGGCTCGCGGCGCACGTCGACGCCGGCGAAGACCCTGGAGCTCTCGCTGATGCCGGGCAGCCGCTCGGCCAGGATCGCCGGGTCCAGGTGGTCGAGGTGCAGGTGCATGTAGTCTTTGTCGGGCCCATGCCCGCGGCCTTCGCGGATCTCGATCGTCATCGAGCGCGAGACCACGTCGCGCGAGGCGAGGTCCTTGGCGTGCGGCGCATAGCGCTCCATGAAGCGCT
>CAYUBZ010000279.1:0-3498 GCA_964443205.1 uncultured Hyphomicrobium sp.
CCTGCCGGGTGACCCCGGTATAGAACCACGAGGTATCGTGAGACGGAAGCCCATATCGGGCGGCGAAGCAACGTGTGCCCCGCCCAGCCGCTGAGTTAATATCAACGCTTGTGCGTTGTCAACACCTTGGCCGAAAAATACCCACGATCACGACCGCCGCCAAAGCGTTGAAAGCGCATCTTTTGCGCCTCACGATCCGACGACGGTTCGTCCTCGCGGGACTACACATATGGGGTCCCTGTGGACATCTTTCAAGTCCCACCTTTCCTCACGCCAGCCCAGCATTTGCGGGCTTTGCCATTAGGCCGCCCCCTTTCCGCGTTCGAATAGAGTGGTTCGTCCTCGGCGCCGCATGGTAAATCGAAACGGACGGCCCTCGGTGTCTCTGCGTATCTTCCCAGGGACCGCGCCGATTGTTACCGGCCGTTGTGGTGCGCCGACCACACGAATAGGGGGGATTCTGAACCGTGCTCGATCGCCGTCGATATTCCTCGCACGCGCGATTCGGAGCGCTTGTCGGCGCCGAGCGGCCCAAAGGTTTGCCCCAGCTCTATCGCGGCCGCGCGGCCAGCGCGTTCAAGGATCTCTATGAGACGGACCATGCCGAGCCCCGGCAGGGCGGCCGCTTTCGCTGGCTGATCAGCACCTGCCTGGCGGGAATGGTCGGCGCCATCTCCATCTTCGTGGTCATCTACGGCTCCGCCGATCAGCGCGAATCCAAAAGCGGTTTTCTGCCTGCGCTCACATCGACGGGCGAGGCCGAAATGTCCGGCCGCGGCATACCGTTTCTGCACGCCAGCAAGGGCCTCAAATGGGCCGCGCCCAAGAGCGACCGGTTGCAGATCACCAGCGGTGCGACGACCACGCGCTACCTCATCAACCAGTCGTTGAAGCAGCGGCGCGCCGGGCGCGATTACATTCACGCCAAGCCCTACGTGCGCATTATCGGGCGCCTGGCGCCGGTCCCCGCCGACTACAAGGACCTCATACCCCCGTTCAATCCGCTCAAGCTCTACGCCATCAACCAGCCGGCGAACGATGGGCAGGGGAGTGATTCGCAGATGGCGGATCAGGGCAGCGTAGCGGTCAACGTCGTCGAGCTTCTCGGCGGCATCCTACCCGTAGAGGATGGGCAAGAGCTCGACGACGTCGAGGTGGCTCAGCACGTCGAGTGGGCCAAGGAAGCCGAGGCGGAGGCCGAGAAGATCCGCGCGGGAGCGGAGGCGGAGACCAACCGGCCGGTCGCGGACGAGGGCACGGACGCGGTCGCATCCGATGATGCGGCCGATGCCGTGCCGCCGAACACGACGGTGCTGGTCAAGCCGACGCAAGACGGCGAGGACACTCTGGCCGACCTCGAAGGCCGCGAGACCCTTGTCGTGAAGGTCGGGCCCAAAGACAGACTGAGCAAGATTCTCGTCCGCGCCGGCGCGGACAGCTGGCAGGCGCGCGGCATGATCGAAGCCGCGCGCAACGTATTCCCCGAATCGCGCTTGAGCGCCGGCCAAGAGGTGCGCATTACCCTGGTGCCGTCCCTCACCCAGAAGGATCGCAAGGAGCCGGCGCGCTTCAGCGTATTCTCCGCCGGTCATGATCATCTGGTCACCGTCGTGCGCAATGCCGCGGGCGAGTTTGTTGCCAGCAAGTCGTCGTCCATTGAGACGGAAATCGCCAATGCGGCGCTCGGCTATAGCGACCGGGCCTCGTCCTCGAGCATCTATGCGAGCGTGTATTACGCCGGCCTCCTCCAGCACGTGCCGCCCGAGACGATGTTGAAGATCATGAAGATTCATGCCTTCGAGACCGACTTCCGCCGGCGCCTGAGGCCCGGCGACGCGGTCGAGTTCTTCTTCGACATGAAGGACGACACCGGCGCAGAGGCCCCGCCTGGCGAATTGCTCTACACCGCCATCACCAGTGGCGGCGAAACGTACAGCTTCTATCGTTTCCGCACCGAAGACGGTGTCGTCGACTACTACGACGAGAACGGCAGCAATTCGAAGAAGTTCTTGATGCGCCGGCCGGTGCGTGGCGAGAACGTGCGGCTCACGTCCGGCTTTGGCATGCGCTTCCACCCGCTGTTGAACGAGAAGCGCATGCACACTGGCGTCGACTGGGCAACCTCCACCGGCACGCCCGTGCTCGCTGCGGGCAGCGGTGTCGTTGAGGTGGCAGGCCGCAAGGGTCAGTACGGCAACTACATCCGCATCCGGCACCCCAACGGCTATCACACCGCTTATGGCCATATGTTGCGCTTACGAAAGGGCATCGCGCCCGGCGCGAAGGTCCGCCAGGGCGAGATCATCGGCTACGTGGGCTCCACCGGCCTCGCCTCGGGCCCGCACTTGCACTTCGAGGTGCTGATCAACAGCCGCTTTGTCGACCCGCTCAAGATGCAGGTGCCGCGCGAGCGCGAGCTGAAAGGCCGGCAACTCGCCGAGTTCCAGAAGGAGCGCGCGCGCATCGACGACCTGCGCCACCTCGCACCGGTCATGACGGCGAGCAAGTAGGCCTCTCCGCGCTTGCAGGGAGAGGAAGCGCTTACGCCGCCACCTTCACCGGCTCGCCATTGAGCACAAGGTCGCCGTCGCGCACGCTGAGGCGCACGGTGTCCCCATCCTTGACGCGGCCTTCGAGAATCTGCTCGGCGAGCGGATCCTGCACGTGGCGCTGAATCACGCGCTTCAGCGGGCGGGCTCCGTAAGCGGCATCATAGCCGCGGTTGGCGAGCCAGGTGCGCGCCTTGTCGTCGAGCTCGACCTTGATCTTGCGATCCACCAGCAGCTTTTGCAGACGCTCGATCTGAATGTCGACGATCTTGCCCATCTCCGAGCGCTGCAGACGATGGAACAGGATGATGTCGTCGAGGCGGTTCAGGAACTCGGGCCGGAACTTGGCGCGCACCTCCGCCATCACCAGATCGCGCACCGCATCGGTGTCCTCGCCCTCCTTTTGATTGACGAGGTACTCCGCACCGAGGTTGGAAGTGAGGATGATGATGGTATTGCGGAAGTCGACCGTGCGGCCCTGGCCGTCGGTCAGCCGGCCATCGTCCAAGACCTGCAAAAGCACGTTGAAGACGTCGGGGTGCGCCTTTTCGATCTCGTCGAAGAGGATCACCTGATAGGGCCGGCGGCGCACCGCTTCGGTGAGCGAGCCGCCCTCCTCGTAGCCGACATATCCCGGAGGCGCACCGATCAGGCGGGCAACCGAGTGCTTCTCCATGTACTCGCTCATGTCGATGCGCAGCAGCGCCTGCTCGTCATCGAACAGAAACGCGGCCAGCGCCTTCGACAGCTCCGTCTTGCCCACGCCCGTCGGGCCTAAGAACATGAAGGAGCCGATCGGCCGATGGGGGTCCTGCAGACCGGCGCGCGCGCGGCGCACCGCGGTCGAGACGGCATCGACCGCCTCCCGCTGCCCGATGACGCGCTTGGACAGCGCGTCCTCCATCTTCAAGAGCTTCTCGCGCTCGCCTTCGAGCATGCGATCGACGGG
>CAYUBZ010000280.1:0-2284 GCA_964443205.1 uncultured Hyphomicrobium sp.
ATGCCCTAATGGTCATCTGATATCCCCTGTTCGACGGTCCCATCACCCCACTTCTCCTCAGTCTAGCGTGGATCGCATCGCAATCAAGCGAGTCCGCAAATTGCATGTTGAGCGATGGCGTCGCTCGTAGGGTCGAGCGGGTGTCGGTCGACACCACGGTGCAGGCCAAAGCCATCGCTTTTGCAGCCGACGCCAAGCCCATTTGCCGCGCCATCCAGATGCTTGGCAGGGTAGCCAAGAGGTCCGGCATCATGCTGCGCAATCACATGTGCACGTCGGCAAGAAGGGCACACGTCGGGGCAAAAAAGCCGAACAGATCCCGCTTCATTGGGCTGGGGGGCCACGCCTGCCGTTTCCGCCATCCGACAAAGGTCGCGATCAACGCGAGTCATGATGCTCGCGTGTGCGCCGGGGACCGCAGCCGCCCCAACGTGGAACGGCACGCTCGTGGCGGAACCTGTTTGGTTCCCGATGGCGTGCTCGATCTGACGGCTGAGCTCGTGGTGCCCCAGGCCCGACTCGAACGGGCACGTCCTTGCGAACACCAGATTTTGAGTCTGGCGCGTCTACCGGTTCCGCCACTGGGGCTTGGGCGCGAGAGCCGCGCATCATAGCGGCGGCGGATGGGCCGTCAACGCGGATAGCCGCCCCCGGCTGGAAATGATAGACAACGCCGGAATCGCAATCCTCAAAGTGCTTCGGGGCGTTTTGCGTTGCCCCAGCAGACGGCGTCTCAAAGTCCTGCGCACGCCACGCCGACCATCCTGTCACGACGCCAAAGGCGACGATCACCAGACCATGAGCAAAGATCCGCCAACAGGGCCCGGCTCCGCCATATCGGATGCAACCTTCGTCCGGCGGGTGCTGATTTTCGTCGGCATCCTCGCCCTGGCGGCGGCCCTCTATACGCTCTCCGATATCGTGCTGCTCGTCTTCGGCGCCATCCTCTTTGCCGTGGTGCTGCGGGCGATCGCCCGACCGATCAGGGCCGGAACGTCGATGAGCGAGCGCCTGGCGCTGCTCGCCGCCGGCCTCGGCGTCCTCGCCGTTTTGGTCGTCACGGGGTATCTCTTCGGCTCGCGGATCAGCAGCCAGCTCTCCTACATCGTTCAAAGCCTGCCCGCCGCCTGGGAGAGCTTCTCCAAGACCGTGCCCGGCGCCTCGCTGTCGGAGTGGGTCAAGGGCTCCTCCGTCGGCGAGCTGCTCATGAACGTGTTCTCGTGGGGCACGACCGTGTTCGGTGCCGTGGCGTCGCTGGTCGTGGTGATCGTCGCCGGCATCTACGTCGCCATCAGCCCCGACACTTATCGCAACGGACTCGTCAAGCTGTTTCCACGCCGCGTCCAGCCGCAGATCGGCGCCACGCTCGACGACGCCGGCGAGGCGCTGCGCCGGTGGCTCGGCGGGCAGCTGCTGGCGATGATCATGGTCGGCGTGCTGATCGCGGCGGGCCTGGCCCTCGTCGGCGTGCCGTCGGCACTGGCGCTGGGGCTGATCGCGGGCGTCACCGAGTTCGTACCGATCATCGGTCCGGTCATCGGCGCGATCCCAGCGTTGCTGCTCGCGTTCACGCAGGACTGGAACACGGTGCTGTGGACGCTTGCCGTGTTCATCGTCGTGCAGCAGATCGAGAGCAACGTCATCATGCCGCTGGTTGCGGGGCATGCGGTCGCGGTGCCGCCGGCGGTCGGGCTGTTCGCGGTCGTCGCAATCGGCGTCCTGTTCGGGCCGTTGGGGCTCTTGCTCGGCTACCCGCTCGCCATCGTCATCGACTCCGCCGTGCGCCGTCTCTACGTGCGCGAGGCGTTGGGCGAGGACGTCGTGATCGCGGGAGAAAAACCAAATTCCGACTGATGCGATGGTCTATTTCCACGTGTAGGTGACGCGGCCGGTGCGATGCCGGTGCTCGGTGATCTCCACTTGCTCCCCGACGTACGGGTTGCTCGTCTTCAGCGCCATGACTTTGACGCGCCGCCCGTCGGGCAACGTGACGCCGACGGTCAGCCCGGCCTCGACCATCTTGGTGTTGTTGGTGTTGAGCGGCTCCACCGAGACGACCGTGACCGGCACCTTTATGTTGTCGACGTGCGCGTCGTAATCTTCAAAGAGGAAGTAGAGGCCGATCAGCGGCAGGAAAACTGCGGCGATGGCGGCCTTTTTTGCCCGCTCGCGCCACAGGGCACGGCTGAGCTTCCGCTTCGTCTCCTCGCGCATGATCCGTGGTCCCCTACGTGCGTTCCGGTCTCACGCCGGCTTTTTACCACGCCGTCCTATCACGCCGCCA
>CAYUBZ010000280.1:2384-3498 GCA_964443205.1 uncultured Hyphomicrobium sp.
TGGCCCGAGACGAGCTTCACGATGTCGGCCATGATGTCGTTGAGCTGGAAGTCCTTTGGCGTGTAGACCGCGGCGACGCCCATGGCCTTTAGGGTCTTGGCGTCCTCGGGCGGGATGATGCCGCCGACGACCACCGGCACGTCCTCCAAGCCCTCCTTGCGCATGCGCTCGACGACCTCGCGCACCAGCGGCACGTGGCTGCCCGAGAGGATGGAGAGCCCGACGACGTGCACGGCCTCGTCGAGCGCGGCGCGCGCGATCTGCGCCGGCGTCAGGCGGATGCCCTCGTAGACGACCTCCATGCCGCAGTCGCGCGCACGCACGGCGATCTGCTCGGCGCCGTTCGAGTGGCCATCCAGCCCCGGCTTGCCGACGAGGAATTTTATCCGCCGCCCCAGCTTGGCGGATGTGGCCTCCACCTCCTTGCGCACCTCTTCCAGGCCAGCGCCGTCGCCTTGGGCTGCGGCCTGCGCGACGCCGGTCGGTGCGCGGTACTCGCCGAAGACCTTGCGCAGGGTCGTCCCCCATTCGCCGGTCGTGACGCCTGCTTTCGCGCACGCAATGGACGGCTCCATGATGTTGCCGCCCTCCCTTGCCGTGCGCTCCAATTCGGCCAGCGCGGCTTTGACGGCGCCGGCGTCGCGCTCCGCCCGCCAGGCTTTCAGCCGCGCGACCTGCTCGGCCTCCATGGCCGGATCGACGATCATGATCGCGCCTTCGCCGGCCGACAGCGGGGAGGCCTCGGTGTCGGTCCACTTGTTGACGCCCACCACGATCTGCTCGCCGGACTCGATGTGGCGCAGCCGCTCCGTGTTGCTCTCGACGAGACGCCGCTTCATGTAGTCGATCGCCTCCACCGCGCCGCCCATGGCCTCGATGGTCGCGAGCTCCGCCTTCGCCTCCTCCTTGAGCTGCGCCACCTTGGCGGCGATCTCGGTCGAGCCGTCGAAGATGTCGCCGTATTCCAGAAGGTCGGTCTCGTAGGCGAGGATCTGCTGCATCCTGAGCGACCACTGCTGGTCCCACGGGCGCGGCAGGCCGAGCGCCTCGTTCCAGGCGGGCAGCTGCACCGCGCGGGCGCGCGCCTTCTTCGACAGCGTCACCGCCAGCATCT
>CAYUBZ010000281.1:0-3495 GCA_964443205.1 uncultured Hyphomicrobium sp.
ATGCAACGAGGACCAGTAGCGGGGTACCGAGATGGGGGATTCTAAGCGTCCCGATTTTCCGCAGTTCGAGCATCCGGTCGAAGGCATCAGCGATAGAGCGGCCGAAGAGGCCGGCATCGAGGTGTTCGAGATTGTCGGATCAATCAAATGGTTTGACGCATCAAAGGGTTACGGATTCATAGTCCCAGACAACGGATTGGCCGATATCTTACTCCACGTCACCTGCCTCAGGGCAGGCGGTTATCAGACCGCGTACGAGGGAGCGAGGGTCCATTGCGAGGTGCTGCGCCGGCCGAAGGGCATGCAAGCGTTCCGCATTCTCTCCATGGACGAGAGCACGGCGATCCATCCTTCCCAGCTGCCGCAGCGGACGCACGTCATCGTCACGCCGGAGAGCGACTGGGAACGCGCCATGGTGAAGTGGTTCAACCGGGTGCGGGGATTCGGCTTCCTGACCAGGGGCGAGGGCACCCCCGACATCTTCGTGCACATGGAGACGCTGCGCCGCTTCGGCTTCACAGAACTTCGGCCCGGGCAGATGGTGATGGTGCGCTGGGGTCACGGGTCGAAGGGCTGCATGGCCGCCGAGCTGCGCCCCGACGGACAACCGGGACTGCCGCCGACGCACTGAGCACGCGCGCCGGGCGTGGCTTCAAGAATTTGAGCGGGGCTGCCCAATGGGCGGCCCTGCTTTTTGTCGTCGTGGCGTTGACGGCGCTCTTTGCGTCGCCGCTCGACGCCAAGATGCGCGTCGGCCGGCTGTGGCTCGTCACGGGCGCGGGCCAGGAGACGCCGATCGACATCGAGATCGCCGAGGAGCCGCAGGAGAAGGCGCTGGGGCTCATGTTCCGCACCGAGCTGCCGGACGGCAAGGGTATGCTGTTTCCCTACGAGAACCCGCGCGAGGTCACCATGTGGATGCGCAATACCTACATTCCGCTCGACATGGTCTTCATCCGCGCCGACGGGGTCGTGCATCGCATCGAGAGCCGCGCCGAGCCGCTGTCGGACCGCGTGATCAGCTCGCAGGGACCGGTGGCGGCGGTCTTGGAGCTGCCTGCCGGCGCCGCCGAGCGCCTGGGCTTGAAGCCCGGCGACCGGGTGCGCCATGCGACCTTCGATGCCAAGACGCCCGCAGCCAAGTCGCCTTGAGGCCTAAGCTTGCCGCGTGCCGGCTGAGCGCGCTTGACCTGCCCGCTGCTAGGCGGCACAGAGACGCTTCAGACCCGAGTTGCCAAGTCGGGGCATAGCTCAGCCTGGTAGAGCACTTGCTTTGGGAGCAAGGGGTCGCGAGTTCGAATCCCGCTGCCCCGACCAACATTTCAATCAGTTAGTGATTGGGCAAGATCGACAGTTCAAGATCGCGCCGTAGAAGGCAGGATGCCCGGCCATTTTGCGCAGGCATGATCTGAAGTTCTCAGACGCTATTTGGAGAACGGGGTTGTGAACAAGATCAAGACCAGTTGGCAGATCGCGAAGCAATGCTGGCGAGTCCTCCTGCTCGACAAAGAACTGCTGATCTTCCCGCTGCTGAGCACCGGCGCCTTGCTCCTGGTGATGGCAAGCTTCTTAGCTCCCCTGTGGGGCAGCGGTCTGTTGAGTGGCGCGGAGCACGATCCCGACGCCGATTACAATTCGGTTCTGCTTGCCGTCTATCTCGCCTACTATCTCGCCTCCTACTTTGTGATCATCTTCTTCAATTCGGCCCTCGTCACTTGCGCGCTGATACGCCTGCGCGGCGGTGATCCGACCATCGGTGACGGACTGCGCGCCGCAGCCAAGTGCCTGCCCGCAATCCTCGGCTGGTCGCTTCTGTCGGCCGTCGTCGGCATGGTGATCCAGTCCATCGAGGAGCGTGTCGGGATTCTCGGCAGGTTCATTGTCGGGTTCATCGGCATCGCTTGGGCGATCGCCAGCTATTTTGTCATCCCCGTTATCGTCACCGAGAATGTCGGTCCGATCCAAGCGCTCAAGCGCTCGGCGGCGATCATCAAGAAAACCTGGGGGGAGACGCTGACGGCCCAAGTCGGCCTGTCCGTTCTGGTCTTCGCCGCGGGGCTTGTCACGGCGGCGCTGATGGCGGGCGGTGGCGCGGTGATGGCCACGAGCCCGGCGCTCGGGGGCTCGCTAATGGCGCTCGGGTTCGTCTGGATCTTCACTGCTGTCGTGGTTGGCGCCACGCTGCATGCCATTTTGACCGCGGCGCTGTATCTCTACGCCGCGGACGGCAAGGTCCCGCAAAACTTCGATAACGAGCTGCTGCAGAACGCCTTCACCCGCAAGTCGTGAGCTCGGGCCCGTCGGCTGGTTTCAGTAGCCCTTGATTTCCAAGGACCCGCGCGATACCCCATTGCTTTGGGTGCACTGCATACGTGCAACTCCATCCTGCGGCTGCACGCAGGTTCAATTACGGGAGCAGACCATGCTCGAATATGATCCCAATCTCCCGCAAGAATTCGGACACATGCGGAAGCGCACCGGCGGGGGCCTGCTGGTCTTTGCTCTCGCTTTGGCGACCGTCTTTCTCGTGTACGCCCTCATTGCCCTACTTCCGATCGTCTCTCGCTACCAACTCTAACTCGCTTCATCGAGCTCAGTCATTGGCGCCGAGCGGCCCCGCTTGCGGCCTGATCGTCATCGTCCCCGTTCGATCGACGTAGAGCGTGTAGTGCTCCTCTCGCGCGGGCGCGTTGCTGGCCTCTGCAAGCACCCTGATGGTGCCGCTGCCGAGCGGGACGATGGAGAACGTCTGGCTCTCCCTGGCTTCTGCCCTTTCCGAGGCGTCGGCGCCGATGGCCTCGACACCGCAAAGCTCAAACACGACCCGGCCACGCGGCTTCAGGTCGATTTCCTCAGCGTCCGAGTTGGCCACTTTCAACTTGGAGCGGATGTCGACTTGCCGCTTGTCTCCCGCCTGCTGGTAGCACTCGAGCGATACGCTGGCCTTGTTCGCAGGCATGGACCGCGACGCGTTCTCGAGCTCGACATGGTAGAGGCGCAAGAGCCTGTTCCCGAGCGCCACGTAGGTCTCGTAGCGCTCGCTCGGGTCGAGAATTTTCAGGGAAAGCACCGGGCTTGCGCCGCGGCGCAGCGCGATCGCGTACCGCAGCAAATGCCAGATCAGGAAAACAGAAGCGAAGGCTGCCGCGAGCCACGCACCGGGCACCTGGGGCAGCGCGGGGGAGCCGTGCAGCGCAAGGTAGGCCTTGGCCTGCTCGTAGACCTGCTCGTAGAAGCGGAGAAGGAGAAAGCAGACGGCGAGTCCGGCAACCTCCCGCCCGAACCCCAAGCTGGCATGCAGAACTCGGAGTGCCTCCCAAACGAACGTGAGAAAAGCCCTCATACCGTCCTGACCGCCCAGCTTGTCCGCGCCGGGACAATTCCACGATGCAAATGGGGCAACGGCAGGTACCTGACCCGTCCCCCGTGCTGACTAGCAGCCCTGTCTCAGTATTGGCGTCAGCCGTCGCTTTGTCGAGCGTGGCGGCATGGCGG
>CAYUBZ010000282.1:0-3488 GCA_964443205.1 uncultured Hyphomicrobium sp.
TTGGTGTTGGGCAGCGTGATGAAGACCACCGTCACGCCGTGCTCGGGCTGCGGCAGCGGCTCGGTCACGGTTGCCCCCAGCGCATCGCGATAGACGGCGGTCGCCGCGGCGAGGTCCTTCACCGCGATGGCAACATGGTTGAGACGTCCGATCATCCAAGACCTCTATCGTGTCTGTCGACCCTACTTATCGATCACGTTCACGAGCACCTTGCAAATGGGCTTCTTGCCCCAAGCCTGGTTGACGGCCGCGCGCACGGCGCGGCGCACCGCCTCACCGACGAGATCGGCGGTTTTGCGGCCCTTGGGCGGAATGCTCCGGAGCGTGCCGTCGACCGCATCGAGCACGACGTCGAGCATCGCGTCGCCTTCGGCCGTCTCTGCCGGCACGCCATCGAGCACGGCCTGCGGCTCGCCCAGCAGCTCCCCGCGGCGCGACAGGCTGAAGCTCACGACCACGATGCCGACGGCGGCGAGCTTGCGCCGCGCGCGCACCGGGCCGTCCGCCTCGGGCACGAGCAGCCGGCCGTCGCGGAACAGCCGCCCGACCGGCGCGTCGTCGATGACGGCAGGATCGGGCGCGAGCCGGACGATCTCGCCGTCGAGCAGGGGAAACACCGCCTTCGCCCCCAGCTCGCGCGCCAGCTCGGCCTGCGCCTTGATATGGCGCGCCTCCCCGTGCATCGGCACGACCACCTGCGGGCGGATCCAGGCGTACATGCGGCGCAGCTCGTCGCGGCGGGGATGACCGGAGACGTGCACCAGCTCGTCGGCGTCGGTCATCAGGTCGCAGCCGATGCGCGACAGATTGTTCTCGATGCGCCCCACCGCCTTCTCGTTGCCGGGGATGGTACGCGAGGAGTAGATGACGAGATCGCCCTTACTGAGCGAAATATCCGGGTGATCCTCCTCGGAGATGCGTGCCAAGGCCGCCCGCGGCTCGCCCTGGCTGCCGGTGCACAACAGAACGACCTCGCGCCGCTCCAGATAGCTGAACTGGTCCTGGTCGAGGCGCTTGAAGCCTTGCGGCAGATAGCCCGTGTCGATCGCCACCTCGATCACGCGATGCAGCGCGCGCCCGGCGACGACGAGGTGGCGGCCGGCGGCTTGCGCGGCCTCTGCCACCGCCTTGATGCGTGCCACGTTGGAGGAGAAGCTGGTGACCGCCACACGGCCCTTCGCCTTGGCGATGATCTCGGCGATCGTCTTGGCCACGTCGCGCTCCGACGGCGAGCTGCCTTCGCGGAAGGCGTTGGTCGAGTCGATGACGAGCGCGTGCACGCCTTCGTCGCCGAGCCGGGCCAGGCGCGCCTCGTCGAGCGGCTTGCCGATGAGCGGGGTCGCGTCGAGCTTCCAGTCGCCGGTGTGGAAGACGGTGCCGAGGCCGGTGCGGATCGCCAGCGCGCTCATCTCGGGGATGGAGTGCGCGAGCGTGTAGAGCTCCACGTCGAACGGCCCCACCTGGAACCGGCCGTCGAGCGGGATCACGTTGATCGGAAGCTTCAAATCGCCGCCGTACTCGGCGAGCTTGGCGCGCAGCATGCCCGCCGTGAAGGGCGTGGCATATATCGGCACCTTGAGGCGTGGCCACAGCTCGATCACGGCGCCGATATGATCCTCGTGCGCGTGCGTCAGCACCAGCCCGGCGAGGTCGCCCCTCTGCTCCTCGATGAAGCGCACGTCGGGCAGGATCACGTCGATGCCGGGATCGTTCTCGCCCTCGGGAAACGTGATGCCGCAATCGACCATGAGCCACTGGCGCGCATCCTCCGGGCCGAAGCCGTAGAGGTAGGCGTTCATGCCGATCTCACCGAGACCGCCGAGCGCTACGAATACGAGCTCGTCACCGTGCCGACCCCGGCCCGCACCACGCCCTTTTTGACTCATCGGCCCTTGTCGTCCTTCTTGGCTTCCCCGTTGGAAAGCGTGCCCGTGAGCGTCACGTCGCCGTACGTGAAGTGCCGTTCCCGGCCGTCCGCACCGGCGATCACCAGCGCCCCGTCGGCATCGAGGCCGGCGAAGCGGCCTACGACTGGACCCTCGGCGGCATGAACGGTCAACGGCTCGCCGGGCGCACCGGCGCGTTGCAGCCACGCC
This sequence comes from uncultured Hyphomicrobium sp., assembly GCA_964443205.1. Taxonomy (GTDB): domain Bacteria; phylum Pseudomonadota; class Alphaproteobacteria; order Rhizobiales; family Hyphomicrobiaceae; genus Hyphomicrobium_A. The sequence goes on from CAYUBZ010000282.1 coordinate 2,097, forward strand.
GCCCGGACGAGCGCAAACCCCGCGCCCCCATTCCACGTCTCGAGCCAGGCGTCCATAGCCTCGGCCAGGAAGCACAACGCCTCGCGCGGCGAAAGGGTCAAGCCGTGCGCTGCAAGATATGTCGCGCCCCGCTCTCGCCCGGGCGGTGCCGAGGCAAGATTAAGGCCGACGCCGATGACGGTTACACGGCCGTTTCCGGCCCCGCGCGTGCTGCTTTCGACCAGGATGCCGCCCATCTTGTCCGGCCCGATCAGGATGTCGTTGGGCCATTTGAGCCGCAGCTCGGCGCCCAGCCCAAGCGGCCCGGCCTTGCGGAGCGCATCGACCACGGCGACGCCCGCAACGAGCGAGAGCTGCCCCGCCTTGGCGACGGGATAGTCGCGCGCAACCAGCAGGCTCGCGAAGAGGTTGCCCGCGTCCGAGACCCACGCGCGCCCGGAGCGCCCCCGCCCCGCCGTCTGCCGGTCGGCCAGCACCCACAGCGGTCCCGTCTCGCCGGCGAGCGCGCGGCGCATGGCTTCCGCATTCGTGGAATCGATCTCGGCCAGGTGCGCCAAGGGAAATGGCAGGCCGCCGCCCGAAGCGGTCATGGGCCGGGGACGGAATGCAGCGAGCGCGCCGCGACGAGGGCCGCCTCGACGAGCGGCGCCGGCAGCAGGACGAACAGCAGCACGAAGAGGCCGGAAATGGTCATGACGAAACCGGCGCCCCGCTCCACGGGGAGGAAAGCGGGCTTGGCCTCATCGAAGAACATGATCTTGACGACCCTCAAGTAGTAATAGGCGGCCACCACGCTCGCCAGCACGCCGATGACGGCCAGCGCATAGAGCTGCGCCTGGATCGCGGCCGCGAACACGTAGAACTTGGCAAAGAAGCCGGCGAGCGGCGGCACACCGGCCATCGAGAACAGGATCATGGCCAGCACGAAGGCCATGGGCAAGTTGTTCTTGGCGAGCCCCGCCAGCGCGTCGATCTCCTCCGTCATGCCGTCCTTTGAGCGCATGGAGAGGATGCAGGCGAAGGCCCCCACCGTCATGAACAGATAGATGGCGAGATAGATGAGCACCGCCTGCGTGCCCGCCTCGCTGTTGGCGGCGAGACCGATAAGCGCGTAGCCCACGTGCCCGATCGAGGAGTAGGCCATCAGTCGCTTGATGTTCGATTGCCCGATGGCGGCGAAGGCGCCCAGCAGCATGGAGGCGATGCTCAGGAAGACGATGATCTGCTGCCATTGCACGGCGATGCCGGGAAAGGCCGAGAGCAGCACGCGGATCAAGAGCGCCATGGCGGCGAGCTTGGGCGCGGCTGCAAAGAAGGCGGTGACCGGCGTCGGCGCGCCCTCGTAGACGTCGGGCGTCCACATGTGGAACGGCACGGCGGCGATCTTGAAGG
>CAYUBZ010000283.1:0-3484 GCA_964443205.1 uncultured Hyphomicrobium sp.
CAAGCCCGAGGATGACACCGGAGGCGAGCCGTCATGGAAAAAATCACCGCCCGGCCGGTAAGCCGGGTTCTGTCTGGACCCGCCGAACGCCCAAAGCTTTAGGCGTGAACGAATAATTGCGCGGCGTGGTGTGACGAAATCTCAATCTCGAGCGGGTCTTCTTGCGCGACCCTTTTCGTGAAATCAGACCGTCGGGATCGCATACCAATGTGCAATGACTCGAAGATCGACCGGCGCGGCATGCTCGCGCTCACCGGCCTAGGCCTGTCGACGGCTCTTGTCGGATTTGGCGGGGCAACGCGGCCCGCCGCGGCGATGGAGGTCGACGCGCCGCAGTCTCCAGATCAGTCGCTCGAAGCGCTCGCCAAGGGCAACGCCCATTACGTCGCCGAGCCGGAGCTGTGCATCCCTAAGCTCTCCAAGCAGCGCGCGCGCGTCGCCGCCGGCCAGGCGCCGTGGGCCACGGTCGTTTCCTGCGCCGACAGCCGCGTGCCGCCCGAGCTCATCTTCGGCGGTCTCGGGCTCGGAGAGCTGTTCGTCGCGCGCAACGCCGGCAACCTTGTCGACACCGCCGCGATCGGCACGGTGGAGTACGGTGCCGCCGTTCTGGGCTCTCCCCTCATCGTCGTGCTTGGGCATAGCCAATGCGGCGCCGTGGCGGCCGCGTGCGACGTGGTCACCAAGAACGCCAGATTTCCCGGCTCCATCGGCCCCATGATCGACCCGATCGTTCCGGCGGCCCTGGCGGTGCGGTCGGCTCCGGGCGATTTTCTAGACAACGCCATCCGCAAGAGTGCGGAGCGGACCGCGCAGCGGCTGGGCAAGTCGAGCGCCATACTTTCGGACAGGATCGCGGCGGGAAAATTGAAGATCGTCGCCGCGCACTATGATCTCGATACCGGCGTGGTCGCGTTTCTCGGCTAGTGCTGTTGCCGATACGACCAGTCTCACCCCTGGGAGGGGCGAGGGGCCGCCTGCGGACCCGTCGTGCCCACTGCCGGCCGGCGCTACTTTTTCCCGTCGCAGGATGGTCCATCTACAAACTGTACGGTATTCATTTAGACCAGTTCGTAACTGTTTGCGCCCAATGGTCAGGCAAACAGGATCTGAGCGCCATTCTTCGGTTGCCAGGAAAATTCGAAACAAGCGGCCCGGCGCGATCAGCGCACGCGGCTGCCAAAACGTGCGTCCAAGAAGCTCGCGCAAAGAATAATGACCGCAGTCGCTGCCGAAAGATCTGGAACCGAGCCTCAGCCCGTCACCGGGCGCAAGGTTCTGGTTGCCGAAGATAGCCCCATTACGCACGAGCTCTTGAAGCTGCTTCTCAATCAGCGGGGGCATCGGGTCGATGTCGCGACCGACGGGCTGCAGGCTTTGGAGGCGTTGCGCGCTAACGACTACGATGTGGCGTTGCTGGACTTCCACCTGCCGCAAGTGGACGGCCTGCAGGTTGCCGCCGCCATCAAGAAGGAAGCCGGCGGCCGCAAGCTGCCCAGGCTCATCGCCATAACGGCCGACGTCGAAGGTCTGCTCGCCCACGCCGAGGGCTGCGAGAACTTCGACCACATCATCCCCAAGCCGCTCGACATCTACCAGGTCGGCAAGCTGGTCGAGGAGCAGGCCGACATCGCCGACCAGCATGGCGCAACGAGGCAAGCGGCTCCCGCGCCTGCCGCAGCCGCTGTCGCGAAAGGCCTGCGGCCATCCACCTCCTTTTTCGAGAGCCTGGGCTATCAGTTCCTGGTTTGGCCCGACGACCTGGAGGCAACGCGCCTATCGGCACGAGCGATGCAGGCGACGCTCGGCGATCCGCGCTTCGACGCCATCCTGATCAGAGAGCATGTTTCGGCCGATGAGCTGGTGACCATCTGGCGCCGCAAGGCCTTGTACGCCCTGCCGGTTGTCGACCTGACCGGCACGCTCGGCGTCAAGGCCGATCTCGACGGCTCCAAGCTCAATGCTCGCGACACCGAGCAGATCGCCCAGGTTATCCGCCGGTTTCAAGACCAGCGTGCGCGCCTCAATCGCGATCTGTTGTTCAGCGACTCGCTGAGCGACAAGCTGCTCGGCCGAATTTTCGTTTCAGATCGCCCGCTCACGGCTTCCCTCGATCCAAAATCGAAGTTTTTCGTGTCCTACAACACGACATTGAATGCTGCCGCGGTCATGCACGAGGCCGAGTCGTTGCGCGAGCACGATCTGCTGCAACGGGAGTTCTTCGATCGCTTCTTTGCGTGCCCACGTTGCGATTCGGCACGCCTGCACGTGCGCGAGGAATGCGCAAAGTGCCGGTCCGCCGATTTGACGGAGGAGCCCTACCTCCACCATTTCAAGTGCGCCTATCAGGGGCCGGAGTCCGCATTCCGCAGCGGGGACCAGCTCATTTGTCCCAAATGCCGGCGCGAGCTTTCCCACTTCGGGTTCGACTACGACCGGCCCGGCACGATGCTCGTATGCCAAGCGTGTGGTCACGCCGCTTCCGAGCCCATCGTCGGGTTCGTTTGCCTCGATTGCGGCGCGCACGCCGACTCCGAAGGCTGCCGCACACGCGACATCTACTCCTACCAGCTCACCGAGCAGGGCGTGGGATTTGCCGAGCACGGGCGCTCGTTCCTCGGACAGGCGCGCGACGTGCTGCGCTTCGCCGAGCTGCCGATCGAGCTCATCGTGGCGTTGAATGCAGCGGCCAAGCGCTTCAACGAGGAGAAGGTCCCCTTCACACTCGTCAACATCTCCTACGACAACGAGCGCGAGATCGTCGCCGAGCATGGCGCTCGCCAATTCGCGCAAGCCCGGGACCTTTTCATCGAGAACATGCGCGCCTCGCTCGACAAGACCGACATGGTGGCCAAGGGCCAGTACTATGATTTTGCGCTGCTGCGCGGCGTCCAGCCGGAGCAGGCACGGATGGACTTCCCGCGCTTGCGCGAGGCCGCCCAAAGCACCGTGCGTTTCGATGTGGGCGCAAAGTTCCATGCCTTCGGGCCGGAGGACTTCGCCTGATGTGGCAGCTCACCTCAGACGGACTGAACTTCCTGTTGGCGCAGAGCAAAGCCAGCTTCTTCAGCTTGTTCTGGTTCGTCCTCATATTCGAGGTTCCGCGCTACTTGATGGGCTTCATCTCGGTGGCCGTTCTGAGCGTCCGCACGAGCAAGGCGCCCACCCCTGTCGACGTCGGTCGCGTCAGCGTCGTGATCGCGGGTCACAACGAGGAAGATTCGATCGAGCGTTGCGTCGTGTCGCTGCGCGAGCAGAGTTTGCCGCCAGACGAGATTATCGTCGTCAGTGACGGCTCGACCGACCGGATGCCCGCCAAGCTGCGCGAGCTGCAAGCCAGTGGCCGCATCCAAGAGGCCCATTGCACGCAAATGCGCGCCGGCAAGTCTGCGGGTTTCAATCTGGGTGCCGGCCGGGCGACAGGAGACATTGTCGTCAACGTCGACTCCGACTGCACGTTCGACCGAAACGCGATCCGCGAAATCGT
>CAYUBZ010000284.1:0-3473 GCA_964443205.1 uncultured Hyphomicrobium sp.
AGCTGGTAGGACAGGAACATGCCCTTGTAGACGAGGGTGCGGCTCGACAGCGACACGGTGTAGTGCCCGATCTCGCGACCTTTGTAGGCCTGCTGGATGGCGTTGGAGACGAGCTTGCGCGCGACATATAGGCGGCGCTCGAAGTCGTCCTGATCGAGGATCGTCGACGGGCAGCCGATGAATACCTGGCGGTGCACGGGCTCGGTGGCGATCACCAGCTCCGACAGCGAGGCGTTGTCGACCGGAACCGTGCGCCAGCCCAGCAGCTCGAGGCCTTCCTGCTTGATGATGCGTGCCCAGACGCGTTCGCAATGCGTCCGCAGGCGCTCGTCCTGCGGCAGGAAGAGCTGGCCCACGGCGTAGCGCCCGGGCGCCGGCAACGTGAGGCCGACCTTACGGCATTCCTCCTTGAGGAACTCGTGGGGGATCTGAATCAGCATGCCGGCGCCGTCGCCGGCCAACGGGTCGGCGCCCACCGCGCCGCGGTGCTCGAGGTTCTCCAAGATTTTCAGCGCGTCGACGACGATCTGGTGCGACTTGCGACCCTTCATGTCGGCGATGAAGCCGACACCGCAGGCGTCGTGCTCGCGCGCAGGATCGTAAAGGCCTTGCGCCTCGGGGCGGTGCGGCCAGTCGGTGCGCGCAGCGGCGCTGTTTAAGTGTGGGCTCTTCGTCATACTGCGTCCTCGGTGCGGGGCGCTGCAGGTCTTGCGGTTCACTTGGGAGGCGCCGGTGCCTCTCAGAACCGATTTGATCGGTCCTTTGCGGGGTTCGTCAAGATTTTCGGATCAAAGCCGCCCGGCTGGCGGACTTTCCGGTGTGCAGCAGTTGGCGCCGGCCCGCTGCCCTTTCGTTGGCGCCGGCCCGACCCGGCTCCACGTTCGCCCGTCCCGTTTCAACCCGCGTTCCTCAGCTCTCCGTTCCTAAAGGATTGTTGCGCAAGCCAGGGTTCACCTCGTCAATGGCACCCCCGGCATCGGCCAGCCCTTGACCTTATCGCAATAAAGGACAGGACTGCTGACCTTTCTGCCAGCTTCGCAGATTTCTCAAGGCCGCACAAGCGCCAAACCCGGGCCAGGCGCTGGATTTGCTGCGGTGCGGAACGCGTGCTCGCGTGCGGGGCCGGCCGGCACTGAGACACGGCACGGCAGCCGCTGCCAAAGCAGCGGCCGCCGCACGTTTCAGCCTTGCGTGTTGGCGCGTTAGGCGCTGGCCTCGATCTGCGTCGCACCGTCATCCGATGCAATGGCGATCGTGCGCGGCTTCATGCGCTCGGGCAGATTGCGGACGAGATCGATGTGCAAAAGGCCGTCCTTGAACTCGGCGCCTTTCACCTCGACGTAGTCCGCGAGCTGAAAGCGGCGCTCGAAGCTGCGCGCCGCGATGCCCCGGTGCAGGAAGCTGCGCTCCTTGTCGTCGGGCTTCTTCTCGCCACTGACGAGCAACGCCTGCTCCTTGACCTCGATCTTGAACTCATCCTTGTCGAAACCGGCGACCGCCATGGTGATGCGGTACTCGTTGTCGCCGAGCCGCTCGATGTTGTAGGGCGGGTAGCCGTCCGCATCGAGGCTGCCGACGCTGTCCATGAGCTGGGCGAGCCGGTCAAATCCCACCGTAGAGCGATAAAGGGGGGCAAGGTCGAACTGTCGCATGACATATCCTCCATCAGAAGCGACATGCACTGGGCCTGCCGTCATCGGCCAGGCCGGTCTTGGGTGCGCACCCCGAATGGGCGTGCGCAGCTCTTGATTTAGGTGCGCGTTTGCCGCGTTCAAGCCTCCCCGTCCGGGGCGCGGCGTAGCGGCCAGAGCAGCTTGGCAAGTTGCCGTCCGGCAACGACAAATCGCTCGCCCTTCAGGTCCGGTTCATGTTGGCGGGATCACGTTCTGCGGGCATTGGGGAGCATCCACAACATAGAGCCGAGGAGTGTGCTCATGCCAGCGTCAGCCCGTCTCGTTGCGGCGTCTGCTGTTGCCGCGTCACTTTTCGTTACCGCTCCGGCCATTTCCGCCGATCTCTACGAGCCGCCTTGGGCGCCCGAGTCCGGCTCCGTTCACTACGACGACCAGCGCTCTGCCGACATCTACCGGGGGGACGCCTACCGGGGGGACTGGTCGCGCTACGAGCGATATGTACCGCCGGAGGATTTCGAGCCGGCATACGAGCAGGCTCGCCGCCGTGCCGACTACGACCCGTGCGTGCCCCGCGACGTGGCCCGCGACCGGCTGCAGGCCGACGGCTGGGGCGGTTTCCGCGACTTCGAGCGCAGGGGGCGCGTGGTGCTGGTGCAGGCGCGGCGGCCTTCGGGACGGCGCTTCGACCTGGTGATCGACCGGTGCTCCGGCGAGATCATCGAGGCGCGCCCGCTTCCGCTGGACGATTTCCGCTCCTACGCCTACCGCTCACGCTACTGACGGCGGCGTGCCCGCGCTTCACCGGCTCTAATCGATCTCCGGCCCCTGACGCGGCGGACGGCTCGCTGTATTGTGAGCAGAGTCGGACCACTGCTGAGGGATCACGATGGAGCTGGTGACGCTTGCCAAGAATCCGGTTCCGAGCGGAGCGACCGTCGGAGCCTTCAAGGGCTATGACGGCGCCAAGCTCCGCTTTGCGCGCTGGGATGCGACGCGCATGCCCCGGCGCGGCACGATCTGCCTGTTCGGGGGGCGCACCGAGTTCATCGAGAAGTACTTCGAGGTGATCGCCGACCTGCGCCGGCGCGGCTTCGCCGTGGCGACGATGGATTGGCGTGGCCAAGGCGGCTCGCAGCGCATGCTGGCGAACCCGCGCAAAGGCCATGTCCGCGGGTTCTGGGAGTACGACCGCGATCTCATAAGGTTCATGAAGGACATCGTGCTGCCCGACTGCCCGCCGCCGTTCATCGGGCTGGCGCATTCGATGGGCGGCACCGTCCTGCTGCGCTGCGCCACGATGCCGGGACTTTGGTTCGAGCGCATCGTGCTGTCGGCGCCGATGATCGCCATTCACGACAGCATCCTTGGGCCGCGGCCGTCCTTGGTGCGTCTCTACGCCGAGGTGGGTTGCGCCATCGGCATGGCCAGCGCCTACGCGCTCGGCGGTTCGGACGAGCTGGAGACGAGCAAGCCGTTCGAAGGAAATACCCTCACGTCGGATCATGAGCGCTGGTTGCGCACCAAGGCGGTTCTCGATCTTGCGCCGCAGCTCGGACTCGGCGCGCCGACGATCGGGTGGCTCAAGGCGGCGCTGCGGGCCTGCCGCCAGCTCGCCAACCCGGACTATCCCGCGCGCATCAATGTCCCGCTGCTGATGTTTGCGGCGGGAAACGACAAGGTCGTGTCGACGCGGGCGATCGAGGACTTCGCGGTGCGCGCCAAGGTCGCCTCCTGCATTCTCATGCCGGGCTCGCGCCACGAGATCCTGCAGGAGAACGACAGCGTGCGCACCCGCTTCTGGGCAGCCTTCGACGCCTATCTGGGAGTCGATGCCAAGGT
>CAYUBZ010000285.1:0-1980 GCA_964443205.1 uncultured Hyphomicrobium sp.
ACCAACGTGGCACCCCGTACCCTGACCGGTCGGCTGAGTGCCCAAAGAGCCCAACGGGCATCCCCCCATGCGACCGGCATTCACGTTTCCTCAGGATTGATTAAGACCCCTTAACCATCCCTCAGGGTTAGTTAAGAACCCTTAACGATTGGTAAGCACGGATTGCGGGCAGATGTGGGCTCGGGCGGGGCAACATCGCGGCGCGCGCCAGGACACCGCGCCAGTCGATGCGCCGTCAGCCGCTGGGGTAGGGCCTGGATGGGCTCAGAAGCCGCCGCCCAGCACTTGCAGCACATAGTCGCCCACGGACTTCGGCGGCTTGCCGCGCTTGCCAGTACCGCCCCAGGACCACGTGAAGAGGCCGTCCTCGACGCGGTTGAGCTCGACCGGCGCCAGATGGTTCGGCCCCTTGACGATCTGCTGCCACTTGCCGGCAAGCGCCAGCGTGATGCGCTTCTCGTGGCCGTAGACGTCGCGCGCCGTTTGCGTCTCGCCCTTCTCATCGACCCACGCGGTGAAGTAGGTGACGTGCACCGGGATTACGCGCTCGATTTGGATCTCGTTGTTCTCCGGCCCGTGCTCGATCAGATCGGCAACCTTGGCGGCGTCCCAGCCCTTGTCCTCTGCGAGCAGGATCTCGGCCAGGCGGCGCGGATTGCGCACCCGCATGCAGCCGTGGCTGAACGGGCGGCTCGCCTGCTCGAACAGCTGCTTCGTCGGCGTATCGTGCATGTAGACGAGGTGCTTGTTGGGGAATGCGAACTTGATCTCGCCCAACACGTTGCCGTCGCCCGGCGGCTGGTAGATGTCGTAACGGCGGATATCGGCCGAGCTCCAGTCGACGCTCTCGGGGTCAATGCGGCGGCCATTTTGCGTCAGGCGCAGCCCCTGGCGCTCGAAGTAGGTGCCGCCGCGGGCCAGGCTCGGGTACAGCTCGTTGACCTTGATCGAGTTCGGCACGTTCCAGCGGGGGCGGGTGATGATGGTTTTCAGGTTCTCGGAGAAGACCGGCGTCTGCTTGTCGACGAGCCCAGTTATGACGCGCTCGGTGTGGATCACCTCGCCGTTCTTGACGACGCGCAGCGTGAACTCGGGGATGTTCACCCACACGTAGAGGTCGCCCATGTCCTCTGGCATCCAGCGCCACTCTTCCATGTTGGCGAGCAGCTTCTCCGGTCCCAGCACCTCCACGTCGTTGAGCGCCGCGCGCGTTCCTGGTCCCACCAGGCCGTCGGGCGTAAGCCCGCTTTCCGTCTGGAAGGCCATCACGGCCGCCTTCAGGTTCTCGTCGTAGAGGTTGACGTCGGCGGCGGGCGGCGTCGCGGGCGCAGCAACCTTCAGACGCTTGCGCAGAATCGCCACGTCAGGATGCGACATGCCGGGCTTCAGCATGGGCCCGTTGGGCAGCCGCACGATCTCGGCGGCAGCGGCGGCGTCGCGCAGTTTGAGATATTGCTGGCGCAGCTTCTCGAATTGTGGGTGCTGCGGATGCAAGCCCCGCAGATAGGCGTCGGGCGCGCCGGCGGCGGCAATCTTCTGCATGACGACACGGGCGTCGAGAAGCTGCGGCTTGCGGTCGAGGTAGGAGCTCAATTCGCCTGCGGGGTCCATGATGCGGCCGCCACGGGCATAGTGCGCATACTTCAAGACCGCGGCGGACAGCGTGATCTCGGCCGCGGCCAAGGCGTCGGGTGCCGTTCCGTCGACGGGCTCGGGCAGAGCAAAGTCGCTGGCCTTGAGGCCCCAATCGTCTGCTTGTCTGATCTCGGCGATGGCCGCCGCTGCTTTGGGGGTCAGTCCACTGGCGCTCACCCAAAGGGGTGCGTAGCCATGCTCCGCGTAGTACGCCGCCAGGGCGGCAAAATCCTCGCGCGCGTCAGCGTCTCTGTTTCCGGGCGTTGCGGTGAGACGTTGCTCCAGTGCAACGCTGATTGGATCGCGCGGCGCAGGCTTGGCGGCCTCCACAGGGGCGGGCGCTGC
>CAYUBZ010000285.1:2080-3470 GCA_964443205.1 uncultured Hyphomicrobium sp.
GCCGCGACGGGCGGCTCTGAGGTCTTCGCGGGCGCAGCCGCGGCGGGCTCGGGCACGACGGCTGGATCCACGGGCGCGGGCTCGGGCACGTAGCGCTCCTCCGCGGTGGCCATCCGCGACGCCGACCCGGGCTCCGGTGCCGTCTCTTGCGCGCCAGCGCTACTCGTCAGGATTGCTGTCGCGGCCAATCCCAACGCCACAAGACACCGAATAAGCATAAGGCTCTCCTCGTCCGCTGCCGCACGCTAGCCGAGGGAGGCTGGGCTGGCCACCCCTGCGAAACAATCCGCAACCGACGGGTGGGCGGCGCGCGCCGAGTGTTGCCGAAATGCGCCGCTCGCGGCCATGCTCGCGGACGTTCGCGGACATGGGCGCCCGATTGCGGCGGCCACACGAGCGCAGGACTTGGCGTTTTTTACGGCGGCCGGAGGCTTGGGCCCTGTTCAGGCGCGGGGCTCGAGCCCGTACTCCTGCATCTTGCGGTAGAGCGTCGAGCGGCCGATCTTCAGGCGCTTGGCGACCTCCGTCATGTGGCCGCGGTAGCGGCCGAGCGCCAAGCGGATCATATCCGCCTCGATCTCGTCGAGGGGGCGGATGTCACCGGCCTCGGTGACGACGGGAATGCCGAGCGCGCTCTCGCCGCTTCCGGCACGGATCTCCATGGTCTGCGGAATGATGTCCTCCGCGCCCAACAGCGCCGGCCCCTTGAACATCGCCCTGTCGAGGATGGGCGCCGGTGCCGGCGGCACTGCGGTGTCGAAGCCAGAGACGTGCGCGGCGATCTGCGGGAATTCCGCGACCGTGAGCTCAGGCCCATCGGCCAGCACGACGGCGCGGAACACCGCGTTCTCGAGCTGGCGCACGTTGCCGGGCCAGGGATAGCTCTTGAGCAAGCGCAGCGCGTCCTCGCTGATGGTGTTGATGCGCTTGCCTTCCTCCGCGGCGAAGCGGGCCATGAAGTGGTGCGCCAGCTCGGCAACGTCGCCCAAACGCTCGCGCAGCGGCGGCACCCACACGGGGAAGACGTTCATGCGGTAGTAGAGGTCCTCGCGGAACTTACCGTCGCGCACCAGCTGGATCATGTTGCGGTTGGTGGCCGAGATCAGGCGGAAGTCGATTTTCAGCGATTTCTTCGATCCGACTGGATCGACCTCGCCGTCCTGCAGCGCGCGCAGAAGCTTCACCTGGGCGTCGAGCGGCAATTCACCGACCTCGTCGAGGAAGAGCGTGCCGCCGTCCGCCTCCTGGAACTTTCCGATACGTTTGTCGACGGCGCCGGTGAACGAGCCCTTCTCGTGACCGAACAGGATGCTTTCGACCAGGTTCTCAGGCAGCGCGCCGCAGTTGACGACGACGAACGGCTTGCCCGCGCGCTCTGACTCGCCCTGGA
>CAYUBZ010000286.1:0-3466 GCA_964443205.1 uncultured Hyphomicrobium sp.
GCTGGCAGCAGGGCGCCGACAAGAAGTGGCACCTGACGCTCTTCATCGAGAACGGGCGCGTCAAGGACAGCCCGGGCCACGCCTTGCGCACCGCGCTGCGCGAGATCGCGGAGCGGCACACGGGCGCCTTCGTGCTCACCGGCAACCAGAACCTCATCATCGCCAACGTGACGGCGAAGGCGAAGCCGAAGATCGACGCCATCCTGAAGGAGCACGGCATTACGCCCTATGCCTCCTCGGGCCTGCGCCGCAGCAGCATGGCGTGCGTCGCGTTGCCCACCTGCGGGCTGGCGCTGGCCGAGTCAGAGCGGTTCCTGCCCGAGGTCATCACCGCGCTGGAGGACGTGCTCGACAAGGCGGGGCTCAAGGACGACGACATCGTCATCCGCATGACCGGCTGCCCCAACGGCTGCGCCAGGCCTTACCTGGCCGAGATCGGCCTCGTCGGCAAGAACCCGGGGCTCTACAATCTTTATCTGGGCGCCGCCTTCGACGGCACGCGGCTCAACAAGCTCTATGCGGTGGACGTCGACAAGGCGCAGATGATCGGGCTGCTCGAACCGATGTTGAAGCGCTACGCCAAGGAGCGCGAGGACGGCGAGCGGTTCGGCGACTTCGTGATCCGGGCGGGCTACGTGCGCCCGACGACCGCCGGCAATCAGTTCCACGCCGACATCGAGCTGGTGAAGCTGGTGAGCTGAGCCCGGACGTGCCGGCGGCAGCCGTCTTCAACGAGCGACGGCGAGGAGCGAGTAGGCGGCCCATACCAGCACGCACGCGAGCACGATCCGCAAGAACCAGTCGGGAACGAGACCGGTGATGCGCGAGCCGAGCGCGATGCCGGGCACCGAGCCGACGAGCAGCAGCCCGAGGATCGGCAGATCGACGTTGCCCATGCCGAAATGGCTGATGCCCGCCAGGAAGGTCAAGGGGATCGCGTGCACAATGTCGGTGCCGATCAGACGCCGGGCCGACAGCGAGTGATAGAGCGCGGTGAGCGCCACCACGCCGATTGCCCCGGCGCCGACCGAGGTTAGCGCCACCAGCACGCCGAGGATGAGGCCGAGCGTGAACGTGGGGCCGCGGCGCACGACGGTGGGCGCCTCCGCGTCCGGCGCCCGCATCGCGTAGCGCTTCAACCAGGGATAGACCGCCACGCCGACGGCGCTGATGATCAGCGCGACGGCCAGAATCTTGCGAATGACAATGCCCAGCATGTGGGTGTCGGGCGTCGCCAGGTAGATCCAGACCAGCATGGCCGCCGCGCCCGGCAGGCTCCCCAGCGAAAGCCAGCGCACGATCGCCCAATCGACGTTGCCGAGCGCGTGATGGCGCCAAGCGGCGCTCGCCTTGGTTATCGACGCGAACAGCAGATCGGTGCCGACCGCCAGAACGGGCGAGATGCCGATCCCGGAGATGAGGAAGGGCGTCATCAGCGAGCCGGCGCCCACGCCGGTCAGCCCCACCAGAAAGCCGACGGTGAATCCGCCGAGGATGATCAGGGGCCAGGTATTCGACAGAAGGAAGTCCATGGCAACCTGGCTCGTGGTCACGTTCGAAGGTGCGCGCCGAGGCGACGGACCTTACCTGTTATCGTGGATGGCGGGATCGGGAAAGCGCCAGCGTACCGTCTCAGACCTCGAGCTCAACGGGGATACCTGCCGCGTGCAGAATGAGTGCCGCCTCGCTGGCGCGCCGTTGGAACTCGCGACGGTCGTCCTCGCTGTCTCCCAAATCACGGCACAGGCCCTTCTCCAGCATGGCGCGCGTCAGCTTGAAGGCGGACGTGCCGTTCGTCTCCCCGGCCGCCGTCGCCGCGGTAACGACGCCGCCGGCCACAGTGGCACCGGTAACCGCATCGACGATCAGGAAACTCCCCGTGGCGGGATTGGCGCCAAAGGGATCGATAGCGACCGGGCGGCCGAGCGTAATCCCGGCAATAGCAATATCGTTAACGGTGCACGTTTGCGCTGGCTGGGCGGCGAGCGTCTCCAGGTCCAAGAGCGACTGGATCGCGAGCGCGGAGATCGGCACGAGGTCGGTGGCGGTCCGCAGCAGGTAGCCGGCACGCGGATCGAAGGGCGTCTCCCACAGCCACACCAGGCGCGCATCGATGTACGAGGCGACCGTCGGCTTGGAATCTGGGACGGAGAGCACCGCACCGCGCGCAACGTCGATGTCGGTGTCGAGCTGCAGGGCCACCGCCTGCCCCTGCGAGGCGATCTCCAGATCGCGCCCCATGGTGACGATGCGCAAGACGTGGGCGCTTTGCCCGCTGAGGGCGTCGGTGACGCGGTCGCCGATGCACACGCAGCCCGAGCTGACGGTTCCCGCGAGCCCGCGGAAATCGAGCCCGTCGCGCAGCACCATCTGCACCGGCATGCGGAAGGCGCCGGTCGGCGTGGTGTCGCGAGCCGGCAGCCGCTCCAGATGCTCGAGCAGGTAGGGCCCGGTGTACCAGGGCATGGTGTCGCCGCGGCGGGCGACGTTGTCCCCGGTCACCGCCGACACCGGGATCGCGAGCGCCTCGCGGAAGCCGAAGCGCACGGTAAGCTGGCGGAAGTCGGCCTCGATCGCGCGGAAGCGCTCCTGCGACCAGTCGACGAGATCCATCTTGTTGACGGCGAGGATGACCCGCTTGACGCCGACGATGTCGAGGATCGCCGCATGGCGCCGCGTCTGCCGCTTCACGCCGTGACGCGCGTCGACCAGCATGATGGCGACGTCGGCGTGGCTGGCGCCGCTTGCCATGTTGCGCGTGTACTGCTCGTGGCCGGGGCTGTCGATGATGACGAAGCGCCGCGTCTCGGTGTCGAAATAGCGCCACGCGATGTCGATGGTGATGCCCTGCTCGCGCTCGGCGACGAGGCCGTCGACCAGCAGGCTGAAATCTGGATGCGTGCTGCCGCCGGCGGTTCTCCCTGAGCGCTTCAGGGTCTCGCGCTGGTCGTCGTAGAGGTCGGAGGCATCCCACAGAAGCCGGCCGATGAGGGTCGACTTACCATCATCGACCGAACCGCAGGTGAGCAGATTGAGGATGCCGTTGAGCTCGGTGGCCGCCTCGATCACAGCTTCGGGGCGGCGGATGGCCGTGAGCGCCGTCATTAGAAGTAGCCCTCTTGCTTCTTGCGCTCCATCGCGCCGGATTGGTCGTGGTCGATGAGACGGCCCTGCCGCTCAGAGGTGCGCGCGCCGAGCGTCTCGGCAACGACGGCGTCGATGTCGGTCGCCTGCGAGACGACCGCCGCGGTGAGCGGCCAGCAGCCGAGCGTGCGGAAGCGCACCTGTTTTACCTGCGGCGTCTCGCCGTCGAGCAACGGCAGGCGATCGTCGTCGAGGACGAGGAGCTGGCCGCCGCGCGTGATGGTGGGGCGCCGCGCCGCGAAGTAGAGCGGCACCACGTCGAGGCCTTCGCGCGCGATGTAGCGCCAGACGTCCTTCTCGGTCCAATTGGACAGCGGGAAGA
>CAYUBZ010000287.1:0-3447 GCA_964443205.1 uncultured Hyphomicrobium sp.
AAGGACAGCAGAACCGCAGGGGTCGCGGGCGCAACCGCAAGGGACAAAGCCCGCTAGCGCGTAGTTTCGAAAGCACAGGGCCGGACGTAAAGATCCGTGGAACTCCCGCGCACATCGCAGAAAAGTACATGACATTGGCGCGCGACGCCACGTCGTCGGGAGATCCGGTGCTGGCGGAAAACTATCTGCAGCACGCCGAGCACTACAATCGCATTATTATGGCGTTCCGTGATCAGCACATGGCCCAAGGGGGCGAGGCGATGAACGGCGGGATGGGCCGTAATCGCTCGTTCATGGGCCACGACAGCATGGAGCCGGGCGACGAGTTTTCCGATGACGACGGCGACGATGGGGACGCACAGCCCACCATGCGTCAGCACGAACCGCAGCCGCGCATAGATGGCCAGCGTTTCGAGGGACATCGGGGAGGCCACGAGCAAAACCGCTTTCGTGAGCGCTCCGACCGTCAGGGGCGCCCCGGCGGCGGAGAGCAGCGCGGCTATCAGTCTCCGCGGCAGCACAATGCCGAGGCGGCCCCAGAGGGCACCCCCCAGCAGCCAGCTCCCGAAGGCCAGACGAGGCGCCGCGACAGTTTCGCCCAGACCCACGAGCAGCCGGAGTTCTTGCGCCGGCCTGTGCGCCGCCCGCGTCGGGAGGGCAATGGCGCCCCCAGTGATGCGAACGGCGTTGCCGAGGAGACCGAGCAAGACTGAGGGTTGCTGCACGGGCGCGGCCGCTTCCTAGCGACCCGACTCGTGGCGCTCTTCGGCCCCGGCGTTAACGGGGTCGCCGACCGAGAGCGTGCCGCCCCGCGCAATGCGCGCATAGACGCCAAAATCCGTATGTCCCCAGGTTCGCTGCAGCACGGCGGGTATCGCCGTGTCGCGTTTGCCTGTTTCGGGATCGACGTCGGTGGCCGCGCAGCGCTCGGTGCGCTTCAAGACCTCGAGCTCGACGTCGCCAAACGCGATCCTGTTGCCGATCCAGTCGAATTCCGTCCAAGCGCCCGGCCCGTCGACCACCACGTTGGGGCGGAAGCGCAAGGGATTGAGCGGGCTGCCGAGGGCGCGTTCCAGCTCGCGCACCGAGGCGAGGTTGACGATGTGCAGGCACTTCACCGCCACGTCCGAGAAGCTGTGGCCGTCGGCGAAAACGATCCTCGGCGCCCCGCGCAGCTCGGCCTGCATGTAGGCCCCCAGGAACTGCTCGATCATCTTGCGGCCGAGTGCCGTGGTGAGCTGCCCGCGCGCCACCTGCTTGCCGTCGCGCAGGATCGTCAGCGTGTGCGTGGCGTCGTCGAACCTCGAGCTGAGCGTTGCGAGCCGCTCGTCGCGCATCAGCATGAGAAAGTTGATCTTGGGCAGGTGTTGGGGATTTTCGGGATCGAAGCGTCCAGGGCCGTTCTCGATGGCGTACGCGCGGTCGAACGGCGCGGTCTCACCGGGCCGCAGCTCCATGCGCTGCATCGGCTCGGGTGACAAACCTTTGACGGGGTAGCGATATAGACCGCGGACGCTGGGTCCGGTTGAATGAACCATCGTCAATGCAACTCTCCGGCGCCGGTTCCGAGCCGGGTCGTGCCCCTTTTGCCGGTCTTGGATCGCACTATATCACCTGTTGGAAAGGTTTCGGCCTGATGCTCATCAATGACCCGAGGTCGGTCCGAGCCCCATAATGCTGACGTTCAAGGCGCCGTTCCGTGCCACGAGGGCGGAGCGAGCGTGCTCTAGGAGGGACGCATGAATTTTGAGATGTATACGGACCGCTCCCGCGGGTTCGTGCAAGCGGCGCAGACTATTGCGCTTCGCGAAGGCCATCAGCAGCTCACGCCCGAGCATCTGTTGAAGGCGCTGCTCGACGATAGCGAGGGCATGGCCGCGGGCCTCATCCGCAAAGCGGGTGGCGATCCCAAGGCGGCGCTTCTGGCCGTCGATGCCGATCTCGCCAAGCGGCCCCAGGTCTCGGGCGGCGGCGCCGGCCAGCCCGCTGCGACGCGGGAGCTTGCGCGCGTTTTCGACCAGGCCGAAAAGATTGCCGAAAAGGCCGGCGACAAATACGTCACCGCAGAACGGCTGCTTCTGGCGCTCGCGCTCGAGAAGGGCACCGAGGCGGCGAAAATCCTCGCCAACGCCGGCGTCACGCCGCAGGGCCTCAACGCGGCGATCAACGAGCTGCGCAAGGGCCGCACCGCCGACACCGCATCCGCCGAGCAGGGCTACGACGCGCTGAAGCGATATGCGCGCGACCTCACCGAGGCCGCGGCGGCCGGCAAGCTCGACCCCGTTATCGGCCGCGACGAGGAGATCCGCCGCACCATCCAGGTCCTGTCGCGGCGCACCAAGAACAATCCGGTTCTGATCGGCGAGCCGGGCGTGGGCAAGACGGCGATCGCGGAAGGTCTCGCGCTGCGCATCGTCAAGGGCGATGTGCCCGACAGCCTCAGGGACAAGAAGCTTTTAGCGCTCGACATGGGCGCGCTGATTGCGGGTGCCAAGTATCGCGGCGAGTTCGAGGAGCGCCTCAAGGCGGTGCTGTCGGAGGTGCAGGCCGAGGAAGGCCGCATTATCCTCTTCATCGACGAGCTGCACACCATCGTCGGCGCCGGCAAGTCCGAGGGCGCCATGGACGCCGGCAATCTGCTCAAGCCCGCACTGGCGCGCGGTGAGCTGCACTGCATCGGCGCCACGACGCTCGACGAGTACCGCAAGCACATCGAGAAGGACGCAGCCCTTGCCCGGCGCTTCCAGCCGGTCTTCATCAGCGAGCCGACGGTCGAGGATACCATCTCGATCCTGCGCGGCCTCAAGGAGAAGTATGAGCTGCACCACGGCGTTCGCATCACCGATTCGGCGCTCGTCGCCGCGGCCACGCTATCCAATCGCTACATCGCCGACCGCTTTCTGCCCGATAAGGCCATCGACCTCGTCGACGAGGCGGCCTCGCGCCTCAAGATGGAGATCGACTCCAAGCCGGAGGCACTCGATGCCATCGATCGCGATTTGATGCAGATGAAGATCGAGCGAGAGGCGCTGCGCAAGGAAACCGACGCGGCCTCCAAGGACCGGCTCGCGCGGCTCGAAAAGGAGATCGCCGATCTGGAGGAGAAGAGCAACGTCCTCACGCGGAATTGGGAGGCGGAGAAGGCGAAGCTCGGCAGCGCGCAGAAGCTCAAGGAGGAGCTCGATCACGCCCGTACGGAGCTGGAGCAGGCGCAGCGCCGCGGCGATCTTGCGCGTGCCGGTGAGCTCGCCTACGGCCGCATCCCGGAGATGGAGAAGAAGCTAAAGGAGATCGAGGCCCAAGAGGACGCTCAACAGGGCAAGGGCGCGATGGTCGAGGAGGCGGTGACGCCCGATCAGATCGCCGGCGTCGTCTCGCGCTGGACCGGTGTTCCCGTCGATCGCATGCTCGAAGGCGAGCGCGAGAAGCTCTTGAAGATGGAGGACG
>CAYUBZ010000288.1:0-3441 GCA_964443205.1 uncultured Hyphomicrobium sp.
CCAGATCGATCGGTTCAGCCGTGTAGTTGATGTCGCGCAGGCTATCGAGGCGCGGATCGAAGGTGCCGACGAAGTTTCCTCGTGTGTCGTAGATGGCGGTCGCCAGCCAGCGCTCGGCGTCGTAGCGCAGCTTTTCGCCGAGCGTGTACTGACCGACGATGCCGCGGATCGGCGCGACGACGTAGACGAGCGCCAGCGCGAAGAGGACATAGACGAGGGCGGCGCTCGCAACATGGCGCAGCGGCCCCAATCGTGGGTTCAAGGCCACCCAGTCGAGGAGCACGCGCAGGAGGCGAAACGGCAAGAGCAGCAACAGCTCGAGCGCGCGCGTCAGGACGCGAAAAACGGCAAGCATATCGGCCGTAGGGCTTGGGACAACGGCGCACGCGCGCCTGCAAGCCTCAGCCGTAGCTGGCCTTTATGGCGGATTTGGCCCCGTCGACGGCGCTCGCCCGAAGCGCCCTTTAGCTGACTTGCCGGACGAACCGGTCGCCTGTCAGAACGTATGCAACAGGACGAACAACCCGACCCCGACCGCTGGACCCAACAGGGTTGCCAGCACCAGCATCATGAAAGACTTCGCAACCATAACACAGTGACCCCGCACGACACGCCGCTAGATGCACTTGCCGGCACCCCCTAAGAGCCGAGAAGCGCAACTGCCGCTGGAAACCCCCAAACAAAAATTCCAGCGACCATAGAAATTTACATCAGAAAAAAGCGATTGACACTCACTCTTCGTGAGTGAACAGCAATTTAGCTGCGCGCGTGCGAAGCGGCGCGCATGTGGATTTGTTGTGGAGTAAAACTGCGGCGTTAAAAAACCGAAACCGCCGAGCACGTTACGAAAAACTCTAAATGAATCGGATGATGTGGATAGCTTGCGCGCGCCATCTAATCATTGCGCAGGCAACCTGTTAGCGCGTTGCATAGGCGCACCACTTCACTGTCGCAAAAGCGGTCCTATTGCACGTCGAAAAGCTTGAGTTGCCGCTCGTCCTGACCCTTCGTTTCGTGGGCCAATTGCTCGATGCGATCGAAGGGCACCTGCTCGGCGGTGATGAGCGAGCGCTGCGCCTTCATGGGGCGCACGAGTCCCTCCTGCACGAGGTGGAACTCGCCCACCGTCTGCCCCGGCAGCACAGATGCAGGCTCGAGCCCCGACTCGCTCGAGAACGCCGCCTTGAGCTTGCGCAGCGCCGTGTCCTCGCGCACGCGGCCGATGAACCAGCTGGTGATCTGGTCGCGGCTCTTGTAGTCGAGGTCGCCCGGCGACTGCGTGGCGAGCATCATGCCGAGACCGGCGGAGCGGGCGCGCTTCAACAGGCTCTGCAGCGGCTCGGCGGTGGCCGGCTTGGCGTTGGCGGGGATGTAGAGATCAGCCTCGTCGAACATGACGACGGCCTGCAGCTCGTCGTTGGGATTGCGCTGGCAGAAGCGCAGCGCCTCGGACAGGAACTGCGACACCCAGAAGAGGATGTTCTCGTTGTCGCCGAGGAAGCCCGTGTAGATGACCGAAAGCCGGGTGCGCCCGTCGCGCGCGTACGGCCCTAGCCCTAAGAGCGACTCCATGCGCAGCGACTCGCCGCCGGCTTCGAACAGGGCGGAGTTGCGGTGACGCAGGCTGTCGAGCTGGGCCACGAGATCGCGGCGGATCTTGCCCGATGGGTCCATGCGCTGCGTGAGGTCCGACAACTCCGGGTCCTCGTCCTCGAGCAGGTGAATGAGATCGGTGAGCGTCACCTCGCGGCTGTGGCGCGAGCCCAGAATGCGCAAGGCGACCGACAGCGTGCCCGACTGCTTCTGGTGCGTCGCCGAGTTCTTCAAGTGAAGCATCTCGCCGAGCGCCGCCGCCGACAGGTTGGCGAGCAACTGCTGCTCGTGATCGGGCAGCTCGTTGATGCCGTTGGGAAGCAAGGTAATGGAGATGGGGCGGCCCGAGGCGCGGCCCGGCGTGAAGACGGCGACGTCGATGGCGTCGGCGAGCTTCTCGCGCTCGCCGCGGCGCTCGGAGAACTCCTCGTCGTTGTCGCGCCAGACGTCGGGGTTGGCGTAAGAGCACAGGTCGCCCTTGCGATCGATGAGGACGGCCGGGATGCCGCGCAACAGGAGTTGCTCGATGAGGCACAAGGCGAGCGTCGTCTTGCCCGAGCCCGAGCCGCCGAGCACGGCCGCGTGCCGCTTTAGCACGTTCTTGTTGAGCCGGACCGGATTGGACATGGCGGTGAGCTCGCGTCCGGCGACAATGCTCGAAGCGCCCCCGCCGTTCTCGTCGAGGATGACGGAGAGCGGCAGCTCGTCCTCGTCGGAGAGATGAGGCTCGGCGCCGGGCTCGACCGGGTGCGCTGCGTTGACGTCGTGCGGCTGGTAGGAAGCGAGCACACCCCCTCCGTTGCCGTTGGCATGCTTGGCGCCCGCGTGTCCGTTGGTGCCTGCAGGCTTGGGCAGGCCGCAACCCATGAGATCGAGGCGCAGCAACTCGATCATGGGGGCGAGCTTCGACAAGAGCTTGGTGCCGGCGAACCAGGCGGCAAAGCCCGGATCGTTGCGATGATGGGTATAGAACTCGCGCACCATGATCATGCGCTCCCATTCGGGGATGGGGACCAGGATCTGCCGGCCGCCGGCGTCGCGGAACTTGCGGAAGGCCTGCGCGGTCTGGTTCTTGCGGTTGGGCGGGAAGTCGGACGCGCGCAGCATGAAGCAGGTCTTGCCGCCCATGGCGGCCAGAACCTTGTCGAGCTGCCGCTTGAGACCGCCGCCTTGCGTCGGACGGTTGCACAGGAAGATGCGCGCATTCGCAGCGAGCCCGTTCTTGTGCGTGAGCTGGAGATCGACGACCGGCACCCCGTCACCCAGCTCGAGCCGCTCGACGCTGAGCTCGATGGCACCCGCCCACTCCTCCTTGGCCACGGCGACCGCGCCCGCGAGGATGTCGAGGAGCTCGCGCTCGTCGGAGGGGATTTCCGCTTCGGAAGCGTTCTCGAAGCGCGCCCACATGTCCCGGTAATCGACGCCGGCCGGCGCCGGAGGCGCCTCGTCGTTTGCAAGTCCGATGCCCAAGGCCGCGGCGAGCCGCGACACGAAGCTACTCCTCTCGACGTCGGCCTCCTCGCTGTCCTCGGCCTCCTCCGCCTCTGGCGCGGTCTTGGCGCGCAGGCGCGTGTAGGCGTGCTCCAGCAGGCGCCGCGTCGAGAGCCCGGCGAACTCCTCGAAGAACTGCGGTCCGAAGTAGGCGGAAGGGTCGGTGAAGCCGGCGCCTTCGCCGGTCTCGGCCATGTGCGCAAGGCGCTTGGCGATGATGAGGCGCGCTTCCTCCGGCGTGCGGCTTTCCAGAAGCGCCACCGGGCCCGCCTTCTCGATGCGGTCGATGTAGGATTGGGCCAGCACGCCGCGCACCTGCCCGTAGAAGTCCTCCAGGCAGGAGATGATGAGAATGGC